>CAYJHT010000147.1:0-5941 GCA_964369615.1 uncultured Desulfovibrionaceae bacterium | reverse complement strand
AAAAACTTAAAAAAAATAAAAAATATCTTTATTTAGAAACAGCACCTAGGAGATTCGCTTGCAAAATTTCATACTCACCCCTTTTCAAACAATTGTGTCTGACTTGCCTCTTGTGGCAAAGCGGATTTTTGCACTCTGCATTGTCTTGTTTTCCTTGAGCCTTATTTCTCCGTACGAGCTTAGTGCTACGGACGATATGGGAGAACAGTATTATCAGCAAGGTATGGTACTTGCAGGTCAGGGCAAGGATGAGGCTGCCTTCGCGGCATTTATGAAGGCCGCAGAGTGTGGTAACGCGTCCGGACAAAATGCTATAGCTGTTTTTTATTTCTTGGGGCGTGGTGTAGAAAGAAATACAGATAAATATCTAGAGTGGCTCATGAAAGCGGCAAAGCAGGGGAATGCAAAAGCCCAATTTAATCTGGGTTTTGCCTATCAAGAAGCAAAGCACCTGCCACAGGATTTCGTCAAAGCACGAGAGTTTTATGAAAAATCTGCTGCGCAAGGATATGAAGACGCGCAACTTGCCCTTGCTCATCTATATTCTACGGGTGCAGGCGGCGAACGAAACACCACAAAAGCACTTGAACTCATCCGCCCTCATGCAGAAAAAGGCAATGCATTGGCACAAAATTTGTTGGGCTTGATTTTCTTAGAAGGACAAGGAGTGACACAAAGCTACACAGAGGCCGCCAATTGGTTTCAACAAGCCGCAGAACAGGGCAATGACGGCGCACAATACAATCTCGCCTTCCTTTATCTCAATGGAAACGGTGTCGACAAGAACAGCCAAAAAGCCGCAGATTGGTTTGCAAAGGCCGCACAACAAGGAAACGATGCCGCACAAGCCTACCTCGGCTACATGTATTATGAAGGCGATGGTATTGCACAAAACTTTGAAAAAGCACTCCCACTCCTGCGAAAGAGCGCCGAAGTCGGCAATGCCGACGCACAAAACTTCTTAGGCACTGCCTTTAAAGAGGGTAATGGTGTCGCGCAAAATTTCATAGAAGCTTCCGCATGGTATCTCAAAGCCGCACATCAAGGCCTTGCACACGCGCAATTAAACCTCGCCCTCCTCTATTTTGACGATGCAAGCCCGCTCCACGACAAAGAGCACGCTATCCTTTGGTTCACGAAGGCCGCAGAGCAAGGAGACAGCACAGCACAAGCCTTTCTAGGCTATGCCCTCACCGCCGGAGAAGGCGTCCAACAAGATCACAGCGCAGGATTTAGATGGCTCCTTAAAGCTGCAGAACAAGGCGATGCAATGGGGCAAAACCTCCTTGCTATCAGCTATATCGAAGGCTACGGCGTGGCAAAAAACACACAAAAAGGCCGTTATTGGTTCACAAAAGCCGCAGAACAAGGTAATCTTAGCGCACAAAACAACCTTAAAACACTTAATAAAGGCCTCAATGTGAAATTTCAAAACTCATTTAAAGATAAAACAAGATAGTATATTTATAGGTGAGGGCCATGCCCTCCCCTATGACACAAGTTCGCAAGCGATGCGTTTTTGACTTAAAACAATGCAATTTCGCATCTTCTTATAAAGTATTGTTATTCCATGTTTTTTCACATTAAAACACCATAAAAAGCGTCCTCTTGCCCCTTCACCTCAGCACAAAGTCCTTCTACGACCCATTACAGCATCGTTTTTAACCAGAACTAGACTTCCTCTCTGGGACGTCCAAAAAAATGATTGTGTTTTTTTTCATAAATAGTATCTTGGCAAACCTAAAGAAAAAATATCAAAAAAGTTATATTTTTATAATCATTAAAAATAACAAACATTTTTACAACTCTTCTCCCGCTCTCTTCCTGAAGCGCCTGTCACACATTTGTCACATGGTATACACCTTGCTCTTAAGAAATATATTTTTACTGCACAATATAAGTGCAATCAGTAACACGTTTTTTGAAACGCAAGACGAGAGCGTTTCGCAAGGAGTATCGTATGAGTTCACAAGACCACGGTGCAGGCCGTGTACAGCTTGACAAAAGCATGTCCCCCTTAGCCATCTGGGCTTTGGCCTTTGGCTCAATTATCGGCTGGGGCGCATTTGTTATGCCCGGCCTGCGCTTTCTCCCCTCCTCCGGCCCCTTGGCTGCTTGTATTGGATTTGCTATCGGGGGCATCATGCTCATGTTTGTCGCCATAAGCTATGGTAAAATTGTGGGAATGTACCCCGTAGCTGGCGGCGCATTTGCCTTTGCATATGCTATTTTTGGCTCCACTGCCGCTTTTATTTGTGGCTGGGCTATGGTTCTCGGCTATCTCTCCATTATTGCTCTTAACGCCACTGCTCTCGTACTTATGACGCGCTTCCTTATACCGGGTGTTCTTGAATTTGGATATCTTTATACTATTGCGGATTGGAATATCTTCGTAGGTGAACTCATTTTTCTTGAAGCTGTACTGATTATTTTTGGTTTCCTTAATATGCGCGGCGCTGACCTTGTCAGTAAGATACAGGTGGCACTTGCTGTCACTCTTGGTCTTGGCGTGGTAGCTCTTTGCGCAGGCGCATTTACAGCTGACACAACAGCAATTACAAACTTGCAACCGTATTTTGCAGAAAACAGAAGCTGGATTGCCAGCGTCGCCGCAGTCGTGGCCGTGGCACCGTGGCTCTATGTGGGCTTTGATACCATCCCACAAGCAGCCGAAGAATTTAATTTCACGCCGGAAAAAGCCGTCAAACTTATGCTCATCGCCATTGTGTGCGGCATCGTTGTCTACAGTCTTGTGACCATAGCTGTTGGCATCGTCATCCCTTACCCTGAACTTATTAAGTTCAATCCTGTATGGCATACTGGTTATATAGCAGACCTCGCACTTGGTCGCTGGGGCACGCTCTTTCTTGCTCTTGCCGTCCTCTCCGGCATCCTTACTGGCATCAATGGTTTTTATGTGGCAGGCTCCCGTCTCCTTTTCAGCATGGGTCGCGCACGCATCTTACCAGAGTGGTTTTCACATCTTGATTCAAAGCATCACACGCCAAGCAATGCGCTGGGCTTCATCATGGTTATTGTATTTATCGCCCCCTTCTTCGGTCGCGAAGTGCTCGCATGGGTCGTTGATATGTCGTCCATTGGCACCATCATAGCCTATTTGTTTGCCTCTTATGCTGCTTATAAAATATTGTCACAAATGAAGGGAGAATCCAACGGCATGCTTGTCACATGCGCTATACTTGGTTGCGTAAGCTCTCTCATATGCCTTGGCCTTCTCACAATCCCCTACTCTCCTGCATCGATTGGCATGGAATCATGGGCAGCTCTTTTAGTGTGGGTCCTCTTAGGTGTCGCTTTCTATTGCTTACGCCTTGATGATGTGCGCAACTTTCCACAAGATGAGCGTACCTATCTCATTCTCGGCGATTCAGAACTCACAAAGCACGTACACGCACGCAATGAAACAAAAGCCAACAAATAAGAGAATTTGCTTCGCATTTTTCTAAAAGCTTCTTAAAAATACGTGTGGGGAAACTTTTCAAAAAAAGTTTCCCCACACAAGTTTTTCAAAAAACACATTACTGGCTTATTTCACGCAATACCCGACAAGGGCTTCCAACTGCAACCACATTTGACGCAATACTCTTTGTAACAACACTGCCCGCACCTATGACGCTGTTCCTTCCAATGCATACTCCCGGCAAAATACTCACATTTGCACCAATCCAAACATTATCTTCGATAGTTATAGGCAGTGCAAACTCAAGGCCGACATTGCGGCGCGCGTAATCCACGGGATGGCTCGCCGTTGAGAAACAACAATGCGGCGCGACAAATACATTATTACCAATAGTTACAGGCGCGGCATCCAATACAATCAAATTATGATTTGAATAAAAATCATCACCGATGCTGATATTATAACCATAATCGCACCAAAATGGCGCAGTTATCACACAATTCTTACCCATTTGCTTAAGTATACAAGAAAGTAGCTCTCTTTGCTCCTCAAGCACCGACGGAAACAGTTGATTCAACTTATGACATAAATCCTTACAACGAGATCGAAGCGCCAGCAACTCCGCATCATAATTCGCATCATACAATAAACCCCTTTCACATTTCTCCCTCTCTGTCACAATGCACCTCCTATCAAAACAGAATAAAAATACTCTTCATGAAAAAACAGAATAAATACGACACAGATAAACACTTGACGCACAGCACAAAGTATGCAAAAGCAAGAATCACGCAACGCGTATAAGGAGAAAATATGCCAACAACATCACCACACCGCTGTGGCTGGGTGGCTCTCATGGGACCACCAAATGCAGGAAAGTCAACCTTGCTTAACTCACTCTTAGGCCAAAAAATAAGCATTGTTACCCCACGACCACAAACAACACGAAACCAAATTGTAGGCATCCTCACAGAACAAGAAGGCCAAATTCTCTTCATGGATACGCCCGGCATGGCGGAAGTACGCGGACGCCTCAGCAAAACCATGATCCAATCCGCATGGCAAAGCATGGCTCAAGCCGACATGATCGCACTCATGCTTGATGCAAACCTCTATATCAAGAAACCTGAATTTCTCGACCGCGACCTTGCCGCACTCGGGCATGCACTTGCTGAAGAAGAACGCTTCGTATGCGTCATCGTCAACAAAGTCGATCTCTTCGCTGACAAATCAAAAATGCTCCCTCTCCTCACACGACTCAACGAAATGTTCCCAAAAGCAGAAATATTCCCCGCATCCGCTCTCAAAAGAGACGGACTCACTGCTCTTAAAAAACTCATATACACACACCTACCGGAAGCACCGGCAAAATATCCCGAAGACCAAATCTCAACAGCGCCCGTAAGATTCCTCGCCGCTGAAATAGTAAGAGAAAAGCTCTTCCTCCAACTCAAACAAGAAGTCCCCTACTCCGTCGCCGTAGATATCGAACAATGGGAAGAAGACAGCGAAAAAGGACAAACAATCATCAATGCAGTCATCTATGTGGCACGCCCCTCACATAAGGCTATGGTTATCGGTCGTGCAGGTGCAACAATAAAAAGCATCGGCACAGACGCCCGCAAAGAAATTATCAACCTCCTCGGCGGCAAAGTACACCTCGAACTCTGGGTCAAGGTACGCGAACACTGGACAGAAGACATTAACTTCATCCGCGATCTCGGCATGATGCCAGAATAAACACAGCATACTTTATGAATACAAACTCACTGCACTCTACTATCCGTCACAAACTCAACGCCGTCCACACACGGATACGCACGGCGATGGAGACAGCAAATCGTACAGACAACGTGCGACTTGTAGCCATAAGCAAGTTCCAACCCACAGAGGCCATACACTATGCTGCCCTCTGTGGGCATGTAGACTTCGGCGAAAACTATCTCCAAGAAGCACTCGAAAAACAACATACTCTCCAGCAAAACACAAACACCCCCCCCCTATACTGGCACTTCACAGGCCATATACAAAGCAGAAAAGCAAAGGATATCGTCGGACGCTTCCACCTCATTCACAGCCTCGACTCGATAAAACTTGCAAATACTATCCAAAAAGCCGCCGCACAACAAAATATACAACAAGCCGTCCTCATACAAGTCAATATCGGCGACGAAACACAAAAATCTGGCATACACACATCACAAGTCCTCTCCCTCGCCCAACACCTCACAAAATGCCCAAATATACAACTCCAAGGGCTCATGTGCCTGCCACCCGTCTTCGATGCCGGACTTGCCGCACGCCCATGGTTCGCACAATTACGTCAACTCAAAGAAGAAATCGCCGAAAATATACAACGCCCACTCCCCCACCTCTCCATGGGCATGTCCGGTGACCTTGAAGCCGCAATCCTCGAAGGCGCAACCCTCGTGCGCATCGGTACAGATATTTTTGGACACAGGTAAAATAGTAATAGTTTGTTTTGTTTTGTTGAAAGACTTGTGGGGGGAAACTTTTTTT
>CAYJHT010000146.1:0-5950 GCA_964369615.1 uncultured Desulfovibrionaceae bacterium | reverse complement strand
CCCAAGAAAAAATAAAAAAACTTAAAAAAATAAAATTCGCATGCTGTAGACTAAAAAATTTAATAATACTTTATATGTTTGACATGTAGCCCTTAACAGATTAGAGTGGGGTGTATTTTGTCTGCACATTTTATGGTGTACTCCGTAAAATGCTTTTCGAAATTTATTTTAACGTACAATATGGGTGTATTATGTCAAATGTCGTTGTGGTGGGTGCCCAATGGGGAGACGAAGGCAAGGGGAAGATTGTAGACTTACTCAGTCGCGAGCTGGATCTTGTTGTCCGTTTCCAAGGCGGAAATAATGCAGGCCATACTATTAAAGTCCAAGGAAAACAAACGATTTTACACCTCATCCCTTCTGGCATCCTACATCAAGACAAGATGTGCTGCATCAGCAATGGTGTTGTGTGCGATCCCTTTGTTTTGCTGGCGGAAATGGACGCATTGGCAGAAAAAGGCGTTGATGTGTCTGCGACACGATTTAAAATCAGTAAGAAAATGCATCTTATATTGCCCTATCATAAGGCTCTTGATAAAGCACGAGAAAATCATAAAGCCGATAGCAAGATAGGAACTACGGGACGTGGCATAGGACCTTGCTATGAGGATAAGATGGCGCGCATAGGCATACGTGCAGGCGATCTTGCCCAGCCGGAACTTTTGCGTAAAAAAATCCAGATCGCTTTGGTGGAAAAAAACGCACTCCTCACAGGACTTTATAAAGAAAGCCCTCTTGATGCCACAGAAGTATTCAATGAAATACATGCCATTGCACCGCGCCTTGTGCCATATCTCGCTGATATTTCTGCTGTTCTCACTGACGCATGGGCAAAGAAACAATCTGTCCTTTTTGAAGGCGCACAAGGAACCCATCTTGATATTGATCACGGAACCTATCCCTTTGTGACGTCCTCAAACACCGTGTCCGCCAATGCCGCCTGCGGCAGTGGTGTCTCGCCTAAGGAATTGCACACCATTCTTGGTATCGTGAAGGCGTATACGACACGCGTCGGCGCAGGCCCCTTCCCCACAGAATTGACAGACAGCATCGGTGATGATTTACGCGCAAAGGGACATGAATTTGGCGCAACCACCGGACGCCCTCGTCGCTGTGGCTGGCTCGACTTGCCTATCTTGCGCGAGAGCATCCGCCTCAATGGTCTTACGGATATCGCGCTGACAAAACTCGATGTTTTGAACGGATTTTCCACTCTTAAAATTTGTACCGGCTATATGTACGAAGGGCAACGCATTGACTTCCCTCCGCAGGATGAAGGAGGCCTTGAAAAGGTGGAGCCAATCTATGAGGAAATGAAAGGCTTTGATGTTGATATAAGCGCCTGTACGACTTGGGACGACCTGCCTGAAGTCGTCCGTGCCTATGTTGCACGTATTGAAGAGCTTTGTCAGGTGCCCATTACCTACGTCTCTGTAGGCCCAGACCGAGATCAGACTATTTGCCTCAAACGATAAACTATGTGTGCACGAATATCGAAGGCTGCCTCTGCAAAATCTGACCAAGAGTTTCTTGGTGCATTTTCTGCGGAAGCAGCCACGACTCTTTTTACCATTGCAGGCGCAGAGCGCTTAGATGCATCGCGCGCAACGCTTTTGCGCCTGTGTGCAGATAGCCTTCCCTCTACGCATGACATATCCGGTGCACAGACTGTACCAGAAATGGACGCAATGCACACCCTCTCAGTCCCTCAAGTCCTTCTTTTTGAAGGAGGCACCGAGCAAGAACGACAGGCTATGGCTCTTTGGTGGGCTGCATTGCAACACTGCCAGCAAAACCAAGACGACGGGGCGCCTTGCGGCTTGTGCCCCCACTGTATGAATATCGCTGCACGCATGCACACTGACGTCCTTGCCTTTGACGGGCGCATCTCAAATACGGATGATGCCGCAAATCCGGGGCCTGTCCGGGCGCTCAATAAAGAAAATACAGAAGCACTCAAATTGCGGCTTGGCGATACGACGCGCAGTGGGGGCAAGCGTGTTGTCATCATGAGCGGTATCGAAACAAAGCGCAGTGCTGCGGCAAATGCCCTTCTTAAAGTGCTCGAAGAGCCTTCCCCGACGACAATCTTTGTGCTCTTGGCAGCACAAAGAGAGCAGCTCTTGCCGACACTTGTTTCGCGTTCGTGGGTTATTACTTTGCCTTGGCCGCCGTCGCGCAGTCTTGACCCTGACTTTGCACCGTGGGAAAATGCTCTTGCCCATTTTTTGTCACAAAGAGCCAAGGGCACCGAGCAGGCATGGTGGCGACTTAATGTGAATAAGACCGCAACAATGAAGGATGGTGTCGATGCGGAAAAAGCGCAACACATCCTCTTGCTCTGTCAAAAATGCCTCATGTCGGCTATGGCGCCCACAACAGACTCGCCGACGCACACAGCATCGCCGCTCATAGCCTGCTTTGCGCGCCTTTCATCGCCAACACATCTTCATATTGCATCGCTCATAAACGACACTCAAGACATGATCCAATACAGTGTACATCCGAGCAGATGCCTCGACAGCTTTGCATTTAGACTCTCTCTTCTTTGCAAAGGCACATAATAACATATCTACGAGCCTTTTGGCACCTATGGAAACACTCCTTTCTTTCACACAACGAACGCTTATAAGGAAATATGCCTCATGAAAACACGCGTACACACACTTTTACAGCAGTTCTTGCATGTTGCGATTTGCGCTTTTTTTGCGCTTGCCCTAGTGGCTTGCACGGCAAAACAAGAAACACCTACGGCAAACGAAGAAGATATGCACGCTGCCCCCCCAACAACACAGCTGGTGAATCCCTTTGCAGATTTCAACAGTCTCGACGATGCTGTTAAGGCGTCCGGCTTTGACATGGTCTTGCCCAAGACCATGCCCGAGGGCTATACACTCAGCGCGTACAGAGCGCTTGTGAATGGCGACAAATTGATTGAAGTCATATATAAAAATGCCAATCATGAAATTTACATCCGTAAGGGAATGGTGCCAAATATCAGCGGCATGATGGATTCATTTCCTGAGACATTTCTTGAGCATATGCACGATGTGCTTGTCACCCTTAAGGGCAGGGACGGGACAATCCACGTCGCTGAATGGAAAAAAGACGGATTCTCTTACAGTATTGCTGCAATAACATATGGTCAACAAGAGTCTGTTGCCAACAGCGGCCTTTCTATAAATGTCATGAAAGACTTGGTTCAAGAAATGCTTGAGACCCCTCAAGAATAAATATTTTTTAAAATTTTACGCGGGGAGGATTCTTAAAACCTCCTCCCCTTTCATGAAAAAATCAAGACATTTTTCAAAAAAACAACCCTTTTTTCTCTTTTTATGGAAATTCCCTCCCCTTCCTTCCTCTCTTTTTTAAAAATTCTATTAAAATACACTCTAAGGGATTCGGACATTCAATCCGATAGCACGTAATAAGATTCATACATGGAGGCCTCTATGAAGGTAACAACAAAAATCCTTGTACCCATGTGCAGCATCATCCTCGTAGGAATGATATTTATTGCCTATATCACCTATCGTATGAGTGCGCAAGATATGCACGCAGCACAGCAAGAACTCAACGTCATGGCAGTAAACAATACAATTTCAGAACTGAGTGGCATTCATGAATTTAATGTTCTCAACGCCATTTCCCTCTCGCAAACAGGACTTTTGCAACCCTATCTCATAGGCACTCCCGAAGAGGTTGCCGCAAACACGCAAGGCGCCATTGATCGTATCGTCAATATGCGCAAAACCTACAGCTATGCCATGCTAGGTATTATCAACACCAAAGGAGTCGTCCTGCGTCACACAGAACCGGAACTCGTTGGTAAAAACTTTTCCAACGACTACATGTTCACCAATGCCATGAAGGGCCATGTCACCGCAGGTGCTCCCTTCAAATTCAATGGACGTGTCGTCTATGCCGTGTCATCGCCTGTGTTCAAAACAGGTACAAAGGACATTATCGGTGTCGTATTCAATGTCACCTACCTTGATGATACCTTTAGCAAACGTATTCCCCTAGGAAAGAAAGGCTCCTTCGTAGTGGCAGACAGAAACGGCGGTGTGTTCTTAAGCAATAACTCTGCCAATGTCCTCAATATGAATCTTGATGACACATCATGGGGCGCAACTATCATGCGCACAAAATCCGGAAACCTTAACTTCGACCTCAATGGCGAAGAAAAGTTTGCATATTTCAATGAGCAAAAAGATACCGGATGGATTGCCGTTGCCGCCGTGGACGTAAACGAAGTCAACGAGTCAAGCGTGGCGCTTGGTCAGCGTATTTTTGCCATTGCCGCCTTTGTGACCCTTATCATCGTGCTTGTGACAGGCTTTTGTGTCTTTAGAATGCGCAAATCCCTTATGATTTCCGTGAACTTTGCCTATGATATCGCCAATGGCAAACTTGACACAGACCTTCAAAAGACAAGCAAGGATGAAATGGGCATGCTTGCAGAATCATTACAAAATATTTCTGTTGTTCTGCGCAGTATCATTGCAGAGTACGCCCGCCTCGAAGACGCGATAAAACACGGTAACCTCCTCGCAAAGTCAGAAACAAGCAATTTCCGCGGCGAGTTTGCAAGCCTCGTCAGCGGCACAAATGCCATTATTTCAAGCTATTTATCAATTATTGACAGCATCCCTTCGCCAATCATTGTTCTCGACAGCACATTGCGCACGCAATTCATGAACCGTGCGGGCGTTTCTCTTGTAGGCTCTCAGTATCAAAATAAAGTCTGCCGCGAGCTTTTTAACCGCGAAGACGACGGCCCAAACGACGGCCTGCAAAAAGCGTCCTCAAGCCGTCAAGCTCAAACCTGCGAAACAAAAGCACGCCCGCAAGGCAAGCAAATGGATATTGTATATAATGCCATTCCCCTCCTAGACGAAAAAACTCGTAATATCAACGCGATTCTCCAGCTCATTACAGACGTGTCCGCCTTCAAAGCCACACAGCGCACCATCTTGCGCGTAGCCGACAAGGCCACACAGATTTCATCGCAAGTAGCAGACTCCTCGCAAGCCTTGGGCGAACAACTCAAAATGTCAGAAGCTATCGCCCAGCGCCAAGCAGACAGAGCATCCACAGCCAACAATATCATGGAAAACATGAATAGCGACGTAAGCTCCATGGCATCCATGGCGCAAGAAGCGTCGGATGCTTCCGAACAAGCGAAAAATGAAGCAGAGAATGGCTCAAGCGTTGTTGAAAAAGCCGTAAAAAGTATTTATGAAGTAGAACAACAATCACAAAGACTCAAGGACGGCATGGAACAACTCAATGCCAACGCCAATGCCATCAACGAAGTCATCATAACCATCGGCGATATAGCAGATCAAACAAACCTGCTTGCCCTCAATGCCGCCATTGAAGCGGCGCGTGCAGGCGAATCCGGTCGAGGTTTTGCGGTTGTTGCCGATGAGGTGCGTAAACTTGCTGAAAAAACCATGTCTTCAACGACACAAGTGCAAGAAGCTATACGCACCATTCAGCACAGCGTCACGCTCAGCGTCAACCAAGTCAATCAATCTGCCACGGAAGTGCAAAAAACAAGTCAACTCGTCAATGAAACCGGCGCTGTCTTCCAAAGTATCATGCATATGGTTGAGCAAACATCCGTGCGCGCTAAAAACATTGCGGCATCCAGCGTACAACAAGCCAATCACAGTCAAAATGTCAACGAACAGCTGACAGAAGTCAACCAACTCGCCGCCGAAAGCGCCATGAGCATGGCAGAATCGCTCAATGCCATTGAGGCACTCACCACGCAAAGTGCCGCGCTCAGCGAGCTCATTACAAGCATGCGTGAATAGTAATATGATTTTTTTGAAAGGGGTTTGAAGGAAAGCTTTTTTTATTTTTTGTTTTTTTGTTTTTTTGTTTTTTTGTTTTTTTGTTTTTTTGTTTTTTTAAGTTTTTTTCTTGGGGGGAAACTTTT
>CAYJHT010000145.1:0-5952 GCA_964369615.1 uncultured Desulfovibrionaceae bacterium | reverse complement strand
CGTGCCAATGAAATTCTTCGTGCGAGAAATAACGCGCACGAGTTCTTTATCAAAATTTTTTTAGGAAAAAAAGTTTCAGCCTAGCGGGCACACGTCCCCCCAACCCCCCCCTTTCAAAAAAACAAAATTAGAATGGCGTGACAGCTTCACAAAGCATTAAATATACGGGTTAAAGTTCACCTTCAATGAGCTTAACATTCTCGAATTGCTGTGAGAATTGCGAAAGTTTTTGGCGTGCTGTGTGGCTTTCAGTGAAGGGGCCTACGAGGACGTGCCATGTGCCTGCGTCATTTTTTTGTGAGCGTGCTTCGAGGCCTGTGTCCTTTAGCTTCATGGCGAGAAGGGATGCAAACTTTTTGACCTCGAAGTGGCCTACTTGGATGTAGAAAGTGCCTGAAACGCTATGATTTGTATATTCTTGGATATATTCCTTGGCTTGGCTTGCGTTGTTATAGGCATTTTGTACATGTGGTGAGCTGTGTGTTGCTATGTATTCTTGTGCGTATTCGTGGGGGCTGAAATTTTCCTCGTGTTTACTGCCAAATGCTTGTGTCGTACTTTGTGCCTGCTGGTAAAATTCTTGTGCTTGTGTGTAGCCTTGTTGCAAGGCGGGTTCTTGCGCCATGATTTCTTCTACAACAGGTGCAAGAACCTGCGTAGAGGCTTCGGTGTTTGGGCTTGCAGTCCATGCCTCTTGAGGGGCTGTTGTGTTGATACTGACAATGCGCACTTGTGCGGTGCCGCTTTGAATCATATCAAGTTTTTCCGCGGCCTTTTTAGACACATCAAGGACACGGTCGCCGGAGAAGGGACCGCGATCGTTGACACGTAATGTGACCGTTTTGCCATTATCAAGGTTTGTCACGTGTACAGTCGTACCAAGGGGGAGGAGTTTATGTGCGGCGGTGAGGGCGTATTGATTGTAGGTTTCGCCATTTGCAGTCGTATTGCCGTGGAAGCCAGGCCCATACCATGAGGCTTCACCTTCCTCTACAAAACCGTGTGCTGTTTGGAGCGGATAATATTTTTTTCCTTTGACAGTATAAGGTTTTGTGCCTGTGACAGTGCTTGTGGGTGTTTTGGCGGCGCAGGAGGTTAAGAGGGCGCACATCATAAAACAGGCGAGGATGTTTTTCGCGTTTTGCTTAAGTACGTGCTTCGTGCATAGAGGCGAGGAACTGTGGCGCTGTGACGGTTGGGGTGCAAAGAATCGGCGACTTATCATGGTTCAGTCTCGCTGTTGTGTCGTATGAGAGGCAGCAAGGATGCCTTCAATGTCTTCTTGTATTGCGCCTGTCCGTTTTGCTTTTTCCAAGAGTGCCTGTGCCTTCTTGGGGCGTCCGCTTTGGAGGAAGGAGCGTGCTGCGCAGAGAAAGAGCGTGCTTTCACCTTCTCCGTATAGACTGCGGAGTAAATCCTCCCATTGAGTATGGAAGCTGTTTTGGAGGAGGGGACGCTTTGTAACAATTAAACGGGCGATGTGGTCATTATTTTCGTAGAGGGGCAAGAGGTGCACGAAGAGCGTGCGCATATGCGCAAAGACGTTGAGGATGCGTGCAAGTTCACGGGCGATGCTTTCGTGCGTATGTTGTGTGAGAGGGTGGAGGCATTCGGTAAGGTGTGCATGCTCTGTGGCAAGTGAGTGTATTTGTGCCAAACGGTTTGTATAGTGTTGGCGTTGGAAAGCGTCTTCGCGTAATTTGACGCATTCGTGAAAGGTGTAGCCAATGCACCAGTCGAGGGTGTGTTCGAGGGTTGTTTGTGCATTGTAGCTTGTGCCGCGCTCGTTAAGGTGTTGGGCAAGGGACATTTTTGTGGGCGCTTGTGTGTGATGTGCGTGTAGCGTGTTTTGCCGTGTTGATATGCGAAATAGGTGATGTGCTATGTCTTTAAAATGCCAAAAGACGCCCTTGCGCATGGGTTCGCCCAAGAGCTCATTAAGGACTGCATAGGAAATAGTGCCTGAGTGCGCAAAGCGTTCCGCTTGTTCCGTGAATGTCTGGTACACAAGGCAATAATTATGGACAAGGTCGCGTACAAAAATATTTTTTTTGTCGCGGTGTCTTTTGTACATACATATTTTTTCTGCTACATGTCTGTCATGGTATGCGCTCACTGTCCTTCCTCCGTCAAGAGCGCACGTGCGACGTGCGCGTCGTAGAGGAGCAGCGGGTCAGATTCTCGCCCCATGCCCTTGTACATTCTTGCAGCGCGTTCTATGACTTGCGTGGGAATCCAGCCGTGTTTTTCCCAGACGACGGGATGTTCTGATTCCCACAAGCGAAATTCCACGTCACCATTGGCTGCGCGGCGTACATAAACGCGCACCGACGTTTTGCCCGGATTCGGGTAATAATATAAACCTCTTTCATCTTTCATACTTCTTTCTCCTCTCTCATCGACGGTCAAACAGTATAACGCGTATTGCGTGAGGGAATATTGCCCTGCTTGGGCAATGAGGTCAAGAGGGCATTTTTCAGAAAACATTCCTTCAAGCGATTGCGCTTTGTTTGTGTTTGGGCTATAGCTTTGCTTGTTGGAACTTACGTAAGGCCTTGTGTGAGTTCCCATTATGAGTTTTTTATAGCGGAATCGAGAAAAATATGAAAGAGCCTAGTCTAAAAAAGACACAATATATCCCGACGTCACCCACTTGTGATCACGTCCCCCTCGAAGAATATCAACGTCTTGCCGCTGAGTGTGCGGAATTACGCTGCCGCCTTGCCTTTTATGAAGGGCTTGTAGATGCTATCCCCATGCCTGTTTTTGTCAAAAATGATGCGGCTGAATTTTGCATCCTCAACAAAGCCTATGAAGAATTTTTTGGTGTAAAAAGAGAGCATATGTGTGGCTCCTCTGTGCTTGATATTACACATCTTTCAGAAGAAGAGCGCCTTCGGTATCACAAGGAAGACCTTGAAATTATAGATAATACTGGCGAGATTCACTACGAGGCTGCCTATGATGTTGCCTGCGGTAAGGTTACTGCCATGTACTGGAGTAAGGGTTTTATCGCCTCCTCCTATGGCGAAATTGAGGGAGAAAAGGGACTTGTCGGCGTGATTGTGGATGTGACAGAACATCGCGCCTTAGAGTTTGAGCTTGTTTCTACTGTGCAAACACTCAAAGAGACGGAGCTCGAGGTTTTATTTAGCAAGGATAGGATGCAACTTATTCTTGATACCATGCCTCTTTCCGTACAATTGTGGTCAACAGATCATACCCTGCTTGCATGCAGTAAGGAGCTTGTGCGCACCTTTGGTTGTGAGTCAGAAGCGGACTATATCGCGAATTTTCATGAGTTACACCCTGAATATCAAGAAAATGGCGAAAGCTCCAGAGAGCTTTTCGAAAAGCAAATCCATCTTGCTTTTGAGCGTGGTAAACTACGCACGACGTGGACACATAAAACCCGCACGGGGGAACTTATTCCCTACGATGTCATTGTCTCGCGCGAAACCCTGCATGGCGAAACATTCCTTCTCGTATTCCTTAAAGACTTGCGCGAACACTATCAACAAATTGAAGCCGTGCGCGAAGCTGAACGTGAAGCCCTAAAAGCAAACAATATGATGCAACTTATTCTTGATACCATGCCTCTCTCCGTGCAAGTGTGGTCAGAAGATCGTCAGTTGCTTGCATGTAGTAAGGAGCTTGTGCGCATATCCGGTTGTGAAACTGAAAAGGAATATATCGAACGCTTTGACCAGCTTCATCCTGAATATCAACCAAATGGCATGAAATCCAGTGTCCTCATAGAACAATATCTCAACGAAGCCTTTGCACTTGGCTCCTTGCGTGTTGAGTGGGCACACCAAGCACTCACCGGTGAAATAATCCCGCATGACTTGCTTGCCACGCGTCAAAGCCTGCACGGAGAAACTTTTCTTCTCGTCTTTTTGAAAGATCTGCGCGAATATTATCGGCAAATGGAAAGCCTGCGCGAAGCAGACGCCTACACAAAGCTTATGCTGGACGCAAGCCCCTTTGGTACACTCATATGGGACAGCGATCTGAACCTTATTAGCTGCAATAAGGCCCTAGGCACAGCTTTTGGCTTTGAAACTGAAGAAGACTTTATTCAAAACTTCCCCTCGCTTATTCCTAAATTTCAGCCGGACGGCGTGTCGTCATTTGATCTTATGTACAATGTCTTGCGCGACGCTTTGAACGACGGATTGGCGCAACATCCATGGACAGGACAAACGCTTGCAGGCGAACTTGTGCCCACCATGGTGAAGCTTGTACGCCTGCGCCACCGCGGTGACTACGTTGTGGCAGGCTATGTACAAGACTTACGCGAAGTAGAAGCGACACGCAAACAAGCGCGCGAGGCAGAAAATCGCGCACAAGTGCTCTTAAACGGAACCCCCTTGGGTATCAATATCATGAGCACGGACTTTCAAATACTTGACTGCAACGAAGAAGCCGTGCGCATGAGCGACTACAATACTAAGGAAGAATACCTCGCAAACTTCCACACATTCTTCCCTGCTACGCAACCCAACGGCGAAGATACAATTCAATACGTGCAAAAATATTTTGATGAGGCTTTGGCACATGGTCATTCCAGTTTTGAGCTTCTGTCACACACGGGCATCACCGAGCCGCTCCCCTTAGCCATCAAGCTTATGCGTAGTACGCTCCAACATAGAGATGTTGTTATTGTCTATGCCAACGACCTGCGAGAAAGCAAGACCATGTTGCGTGAAGTGGAATGCGCAAAAGAAGAAGCAGAAAAAAGCGCTCAAACAAAGAGCGAATTTCTCGCCAATATGAGCCACGAAATACGCACCCCGATGAATGGCATACTAGGCATCTTGCATATTTTGTCCGACACAACGCTCAATGATTCTCAACGCGATTATCTGGAAAAAGCGCTTTTTTCTACGAATGAACTCTTGCGAATCATCAATGATATCCTGGATTTCTCAAAGATAGAAGCAGGCAAGTTGGAAATGGAGGACACAGTCTTCACCCTTCACGATGTATGCGCAGAAATTGAAAGCCTTCTTGGACATACCCTACGTGCCAAGGGGCTTGCATTCTACCTGAATGAAGGCGACTTTGCCGTGCGTCAACTTATGGGAGACCCTTTACGCTTAAAGCAAGTCTTGCTCAACCTACTTGGCAATGCTGTGAAATTTACCAGCGAAGGCAGCATTACCTTGCACATCAAAACCCTTGCCTTTAATGAACAAAACAATGAGCTTCAATGCCGCTTCATGGTCAAAGATACAGGCATTGGCCTGACACAAGAACAAATAGACGGACTCTTTGAAGCGTTTAGCCAAGCAGATACCTCTGTCACCCGTAAATACGGCGGCACTGGCCTTGGCCTTGCCATTTCAAAGCGTATCGTAGAAATGATGCACGGGCACATCTGGGTAGAGAGCACTTTTGGCGAGGGCTCCTCCTTCTTCTTCACAGGCACATTCAACCTCGCCACAGAAAACACCATAAACACCGGACAAAATCTACACGATGCTGTCCTTGAACATCATGGCGGACATATTCTTCTTGTCGAAGACAATTATATCAATCAAGTTATCGCCGAAGAATTATTGAAAAGCGTGGGATATACGGTGGATATAGCCAACAATGGGCAAGAAGCTTTAGACATGCTCACCGCCAAGGAAAACACCTACGACGTCATACTCATGGATATTCAAATGCCCATCATGGACGGCCTCACCGCAGCACGCACCATACGCGACATGCCACACTTCCAACGCATGCCCGTCATCGCCATGTCAGCCCACGCCATGACAGGCGATAAGGAAATAAGCATAAAAAATGGCATGAATGATCACATCACAAAACCCATCTCACCGCCAGTTTTATACAACACCCTGAATTACTGGCTTAAGAAATGTCAAGAATAAAAGAGCAAATCACCAGGGCAAACGCATCTAAATTTTTGAATTCAGGCTTTTAATGTATTGAAAATAA
>CAYJHT010000144.1:327-5961 GCA_964369615.1 uncultured Desulfovibrionaceae bacterium | reverse complement strand
CCCCCCTCAAAAAAACCACCTGTTTAACATGGTAGATGGCGCTTTTTAATGGAAGAAATTAAAAGATGTCAGTTTAATTTAAGAGGAAAAAACATATGTCATTAGCACAAGGTTTTGTAGAAGTATCCAGCTATGTAGCTGCCATTGAAGCGGCAGATGCCATGGCCAAGGGTGCGGACGTCACCATTAAACGCGTCCATAAAGTCGATGGCCCCATCGTAACCATTATTTGCGAAGGCGATGTGGCAGCCTGCAAAGCCGCCGTAGACGTGGCCTGCTCCCTCTGCCAAGCAAAAGGAACACTCCTCGCACACAGCATCATCCCAAGACCCGAAGGCGGAGGTCAGCTTTTGTACGAGTGCCTTGACAAAATCAATGCAAAGAAGGCCGCCAAAAAAGCCGCGAAAAATGCCGCCCGCGAAGCACGCATAAAAGCCGCCCGCGGTGATAAAGAAACAACACAAGCAAAACCAAACCCCGATAAAAATACAAACAATAAAACCAGTGGAAAATAACAAAAGGCGCAGCGGCAGGTAAAGCATGAAACAATTGATTACAGCAGAAACCATCAAGGAAGCTCGGCAAAATGGATCACGACAAGTGATCGTCTGCCCCGGCGCCCTGATTACGCCGCAGGCCAAGGACGACGCAAAACTCTATGGGATTGCCTTTGTTGAAAGGACACAGCCACTAGGGCATGATATGCACAGTGGTGCAGGGGCAGGTATGGTGTCGGGCATGGCGCAGGAAGTAAGACAAGCAGCGCACGCTACAGCATATACTCCGCCGCATATTCCGGCGCACGTTCCGGCTCCGGCGCACGTTCCGGCTCCGGCTCATGTCTCCTATTATGCGCCGCAAGCACACCCCTACGCCCCTCAGCCCTATACAGGGCAACAGGTGCAAACACCCGTGCACGTGACCCAATCAGGACACCAGCCCACACCCCAAGCCTACGCACCAGCCCCCATAGGCAACGCGTACCAACAAGGCGGGCCCGTATACCACTCGTGGTCAGCTCATGGCACGCAGGCGCATATGCCCTCAAGACCCTATCCCGCGTCGCCCGTATATACTCAAAATAACACACAAACTCATCGAGTTGTTATGAATAATACATCTTCACCGCAGTCCGCATTGGACGCAGCAACACAACAGCTTGTAGAACAAGTGCTTGCCGCAGTTGCAGGAGCAACAGGCGCCCCCGCCGCGCCGCAGCACGTCATGCAAGCACCACAAGCCGCACAAGGACAAGCCGCACAAGGACCAGCCGCACAAGGACCAGCCGCACTCACCGCTGCCGTCATGCAAAGATTAAATACCCTCCTTGCACCACAAGGCGGCATGAATGCCTTCCCGGGTATGGAATCCACCATCGCAAGCATTGTCGCAGAAGTCGCTGCAAGCACTCCTTCTCAAAGTGCGGCGCCAATTTCGGCGCCAATGTCCGCACCAGTTTCGGCGCCGGCAATGCCAACAGCAGGCGCCAGTATCGCAGGGGTAGACATGGTGCCCTTCACAACGCAACAGCCCGCATCGCGCGTGCAAGGCGAAGTGAATATTGAAGAAGCACTTCTCGCACACAACAGCGCCTCAGGCCCCGGTGTCACGCGCTTTAGCTTTGCAGATACCTCGCTTGTATGGACATTCACCCATCACGAAGTGCTTGTAGTAACACACGGCAATGTAGAAGTAAAAGCTTCCGCCCACGCCGCCGGTCAAATGCTCAGCCAAGGTGCAGCCATGCGCGTGGCTCCGGGCACAAGCCTCACCCTTGTGGCGCACGGTTCTGCCTCTTGCGTATGCGCGGCATGGCCTTCCAAATAATTCAGGAGATATGAGCATGAACTTTCTCACCGAAGAAGACATTCGCGCACGTAATGTGCATGCAGGCGGCAACCTTGTTCTAGGGGCAGGCGAACGCCTCACCCCCTCTGCGACGGAATATGCCATGCAACAGCGCATTTCTGTCACCTATGGCGCAGCAGCGCCCACGGCCAATACTGCCGGCGCCGCCGCTCCCGCTTTTGACCCCGAATGCGGTTCCACACAATGCGGCATCAGCATGGAAATGACCCTGCTCGACAAAGGCGTCGAAGTCCCAAAAAATCATCCGTCCATCGTCATGCGCGGCAAACTCGACACCCTGTTGTCCTATGTCGTCCTCGTGCAAACGCAATTCGACCCCAAGGACAGAAAACCCGCCTTCTTGAAACAATGCCTCAACGACCTTCAAGAATGGGTCATGCTGACACTCAAAGGCGAAGTGACAGGCGAAACCGTTGTGCCCGCAGGCATGGGCGGTATGGATGTCGCGACATTGCATGTCGTTTCCCGCGAGCCTAAAAAGTATCTGGGGCTTGACCATATGGCAGCTCATGGCAGTATGGGTGGCAATGTGGCACTGCTCAACTGGTTGCGCGCTCTTGTGCGTGAGACAGAGCTTGTCGCTGTCAATTGCTCCCAAAATGCAGACGTGCTTTGCTCACTCAATCGTTTGAGCAGCGCCGTGTATGTGCTCATGCTCCTTACCTTTGCGGCGGAGCAAGGGCTTGACCTTGCAACATTAAGGAAAGCGTAGCCATGCTGTTGGAACAACACGCAACCAGCCCCGCAGCAGAGAAGGGCAAGCCCTTCTCCCTCCTCGGACGCTGCATAGAGCTGTGCTCTGCCAAACCTGCAAGCCTTGTGTTTCCCGACGGGGAAGACGCCAGAGCTGTCGGCGCCGCCATCCGTCTTGAGGCGGAAGGTCTTGGCAATGCCCTCTTGCTCGGCAATCCCTTCGTCATCCGTGCCATCTTGAAGGAGGAGCTTGTCAAGATGGGGCATGTGGGGAAAATGTTTAACATCCGTGTCCTTGACCCTGCCTCACCGCACCATTTAGAGCGCAACACACAGGCCTTTATGGAGCTTATGCAAGCGCAGGGCAAGAGCATAAATACCGATGAGGCGCGTGCTTTTATGAGCACAGGCCCAGGCGCGGCCGCCATGATGGTGCGTCGCGGCGAGGTGGAAGCTGGCATCGGCGGCAATATATCGTCAACCTCTGACATGCTCAAAGCAGGTCTTCGCATCATAGGCGTGAAGCCCGGTGGTAAAACCATCTCAAGCTTCTTCTTTATGATTGCGCCCATGGCAAGCTTTGACCACAGACAGCTCTTGATTTTTGCCGATTGCGGCGTTATTCCGGAGCCGACAGCAGAGCAGCTTGTGGATGTGACTGTAGATTCTGCCGACCAGTTCCAGCTTATGACAGGCGAGGCGCCTAAGGTGGCTCTTTTGTCCTTCTCAAGTCATGGCAGTGCCAAGCATCCTCGCGCGAAGTTTATCGGCGATGTGACGGCGCGTGTTCGTGAAATGCGTCCCGACATGATTGTGGACGGCGAATTGCAATTTGACGCCGCTATGGTGCCGGAAGTTGCGCAACAAAAATTGAAAAATAGCCCTGTGGCAGGCAATGCCAATGTGCTCGTTTTTCCTTCGCTTGAGGCGGGGAATATCGGTTACAAAATTGCCCAGCGCCTTGGCGGCTATACGGCTATTGGCCCACTCTTGCAGGGGCTTAATGGTTGCTGGCATGATCTTTCGCGCGGTTGCAGTGCTGAAGATATATATCAAGTTTCACTCATTGGCGCGGCGCTCAATCGTGCGCAGGCTGCGCAAAAATAGATGAGTGCCCCTATTCACGCTGAATAACGAAAAGTCTTTAAATAAAAAGCTTTCGTATAAAAAACATAACACCTTAAGGAGTTTAAAATGGATGCTCTCGGAATGATCGAAACAAAGGGTTTGGTTGGACTTATTGAAGCTGCTGACGCTATGGTGAAGGCTGCTCGCGTAACCCTTATTTCTTACGAACAAATTGGTGGCGGCCTTGTTACAGCCATGGTACGTGGCGATGTTGCCGCGTGCAAAGCTGCTGTTGACGCAGGTGCTACAGCTGCACAACGCGTGGGCGGCGAAGTTATCGCTGTGCATGTTATTCCTCGTCCTCATGCAGATCTTGAAGCAGTATTTCCGCTTCAAAGCAAATAAATTGGGTGAAGCTACTTCGTCTTAGCCCTTATTGTGCGCCTTACGGCGTCGCCGATGTAGAGATTTCGGCGGCGCCGTAGGAGAGCGGCAAGATGGGCATAAGGCACAGGAATTGTTCACGAAGACGTGAGCTAGACGCGGAGGTTAGAATGGAGATTGGCAAGATTGCCGGACAAGTTGTTTCGACGGTGCGCGCACGAGAGATGCCGCACAACGCCCTGTTGCTTGTCGATATTGTAGACAAGGACGGAAATCCCACAGGCAGAACCGAAGTGGCTGTGGATGTTATTGGCGCAGGGGAGGGGGAACTTGTGGTGCTCGTGCGTGGCAGTTCTGCCAGAAATGTGTGTACGCAGCACTCTCCTGTGGATTTGGCTGTGGTTGGTATAGTTGACCAGCTCACGAGCCGTGGACAAACGCTTTTTTCAAAAGATCGCTAAGGATATATTATGCAGGCACAACAAGAAATGGTTGAACGTATTGTTTCCGAAGTCATGCGTCGTATGGCTGCTCCACAAGGCGCAGCGCAAGGCACCTCTTGCAGCATGACAGGAGCTGCCCCAACTGCACAGGGCGACTACGGTATTTTTGACACTCTCGACGCGGCTGTGGCAGCGGCACAAAACGCCTTCCCAGCTATTAGAACTCTCGCCATGCGCGAGAAAGTCATCGCAGTTATGCGTAAAACGGGCATCCATGAAGCACGTATGCTGGCTGAGATGGCTGTTTCAGAAACGGGTATGGGTCGTGTTGACGACAAAATCGCAAAGAACGTCCTCGTTTCTGAGCGTACCCCCGGCACAGAATCCCTTGCCCCTGTCGCCATGACAGGTGACGCTGGACTGACTCTTGTGGAAAACGCGCCTTGGGGCGTCATCGCATCCGTGACTCCTTCCACAAACCCTGCCGCGACTGTTATAAACAATGGCATCAGCATGATTGCTGCGGGCAATGCTATCATATTTTCCCCGCATCCTGCCGCAAAGCGCGTGACACAAAAGGCTATCCAAGTTCTCAACAAGGCCATCTACGAAGCCACTGGCATTCAGAATCTTATGGTGGCCGTGCGCGAGCCGAGCATTGAAATTGCGCAAAAGCTCTTTGCGTATCCCGGCTTAAGCCTTCTCGTCGTGACTGGCGGTGAAGCTGTTGTGGAAGCTGCCCGCAAGCATACGACCATGCGTCTTATTGCTGCTGGCGCAGGTAATCCGCCTGTCGTTGTTGACGAAACTGCTGACCTTCCACGTGCTGCTCGTAGTATTTACGACGGCGCTTCCTTTGATAACAATATCATCTGCGCAGATGAAAAAGTTATCATTGCCGTCAACTCCATAGCTGACAGCCTCAAGGAAGAGATGAAGCGCATCGGCGCCTATGAAATCACCTTAGAGCAAGCCGATAAAATCGCACGCTTTGCCCTTAAGAACTATCCCGGTGAAAACGCTGTTGCCAATCCTAAGTGGGTAGGTCGTGACGCTGCTAAAATCGCAGCAGAGGCGGGCATCAACGTGCCTGAAAGCTGCCGTCTGCTCATCGTGGATGCAGGTTTTGACCCCAACTATGTCTTTGCACGTGTTGAGCAAATGATGCCCGTCATCC
>CAYJHT010000144.1:0-317 GCA_964369615.1 uncultured Desulfovibrionaceae bacterium | reverse complement strand
ACATAGATGACGCCATTAACATTGCAATCAAGCTTGAGCGCGGTTTGTGCCACACTGCCGGTATTCATTCCCGCAATATCGACAATATGCACAAAATGGCACTCACCATGAACACAAGCCTCTTCGTAAAGAACGGTCCACACCTCGCATCTCTTGGTGCTGGCGGCGAAGGCTTCACGTCCATGACTATCTCCACGCCAACAGGCGAAGGCGTCACCTCCGCACGTACCTTTGTACGTCTGCGCCGCTGCACGCTGGTAGATAATTTCCGGATTGTTTAGTTTTTTTGTTTGTTATTGATTAAAAGGCACTTGGGG
>CAYJHT010000143.1:0-5999 GCA_964369615.1 uncultured Desulfovibrionaceae bacterium | reverse complement strand
ACTTTTTTTTCCCAAAAAAAGTTTTCCCCCAAGAAGAAAAAAAGTTTTCCCCCACGTATTTTAAAAAACCCAAAACAATAATGATTTATTGTTGAGGCTCTCCGTCATAGGAGTGCTCGCCTGTTTTTGGCTTTTCTTGCGCTGCTTGCTCTTGCCTTGAGATGCTCATGTCTATCCAGCCGCCACCAAGGGCCATGCACACGTCTACGACAGCGCTGAGTCTGTAGCTCATGACAGAGGCAAGGTACAATTCTACTTCAAAGAGACCTCTTTCTGCGTCAAGAACGGTGAGGTAGTCGGCATAGCCATTGTCATATTGTAAACGCGCCAATTCTGTCGCACGGCGCATGTTGTCAACTTGTGCCTGTGTTGTTTTTACGATGCCGTTAGCCATGCGCTGTGCCGTAAGGGAGGTGCGGATATCCTTAAAGGCAGCTTGTACTGTTTGACTATAAAGCGCGATGGCGTGGCGTTTTTGTGCCTCTGCGTCTTCTATGGCATACCAGCGGCGCCCAAAGTCAAAGATTGGCAAGGTGGCGTTCACGCCATAACTCCACATGCCGGCAGGGCCACCGAAAAGGCCAATGACAGCTTCACTCAATGTGCCAAGGCTGGCAGTAAGGCCGACTGAGGGGAAAAGGTCGGCTTTGACGACACCTATATTGGCATTGTAGGCCATAACCATGTATTCAGCAGCGCGGATATCTGGACGGCGCAGGAGTAATTCTGAAGGCAGTCCTTCAGGGATAGCCGGTGGTGAAGGCATATCTTCGATGCGCATGCCTCTGTCGACTTGTGTCGTCATAAGTTCACGTGGGGAGCGCCCAAGGAGCACTGCCAAGGAGGCTTCGACATTATTCATTTCTACAAGTGTTGTCAGCATGGAGGCGCGCGCCGTTTCTACTTCGCTCTTCGCGCGCAAAAGGTCAAGTTCGGTAATATCGCCTTGATTGAAACGCACTGTATAGATAGCAAGTCCTTGTTCGCGTGATTTGAGGGTGCGTTTTGCCGTGGCAAGTTGCATATCAAGGGCGAGCAGGCTAAAGTACGTTTTTGCAGTTTGCCCTGCTATGCTCAGGCGCAAGGCTTCATGACCGACCTTTGTACTTAAGAGCACATCACTTAAACCAGTGTAAGCATTGCGGTATTTCCCCCACAAGTCCAGCTCCCACGAAGTGCCAAGGCCGAATTGATATGTCGCTGTTGTGCGCTTAAGAGCTCCTGAGTCATATTGGTCGCGCGTGGCGGCGCTGTTTGGGCCGTCAATGCTTGTGCTGTTGGCTGTAGCGCTGCCAGTAGCTGTGAGGTTTGGAAAGAGAGCAGAGCGGCTTACGCCCATTTGGGCGGCAGCACTGTCAA
This sequence comes from uncultured Desulfovibrionaceae bacterium, assembly GCA_964369615.1. GTDB lineage: Bacteria > Desulfobacterota > Desulfovibrionia > Desulfovibrionales > Desulfovibrionaceae > CAYJAD01. Next base: position 4,640 of record CAYJHT010000143.1, on the reverse strand, counting down.
GCTTTGCCAAGGAGATTTCCAGCTCAATATTGTTTTTCAGCGCTTCTTCGACGAGGGCGATAAGCACAGGATCGTCGAAGCGTTTCCACCAATCTTGTTCGAGTGGTGGTGTCGTAACTTCTATTTTTTTCCATGCTTCCGGCATATCGATTGCGGGGCGTTCATAGTCTGGCGCAAAGGAGCATGCGCTGAGTATGGTGACGCAAAACCCGCAGGCAAGCAGGCGTATTTTTTTAGGGAAAGTTATCATAGAGCTTCCTCGTTGGGGGTATTGTCCTTGCTGTCATCGTAATCCGCATTTGGATCTTTTTTGCCTTGGAGTGCGAGTGACAACTTCATGATGAGTTTGAAAAAGTAGGGCACAAAGAGCGTAGCGATACATGTGGCTGCAAGCATGCCGCCTATGACTGCTGTGCCAATGGCATGGCGGCTGTTTGCGCCTGCCCCCGTGCTTATGGCAAGGGGCACGCAGCCCATGATGAATGCCAGCGAGGTCATGACAATGGGGCGAAAGCGCAAGCGAGATGCATACACAGCGGCTGCATCAAGACTTTTGCCACCGCGCCATGCTTCAACGGCAAATTCCACGATGAGAATAGCGTTTTTCGAGGCCAAGCCCACAAGTGTGACCAAGGCCACTTGGAAGTAGACATCGTTTGCAAGATCGCGCATCCATGTGGCAAGGATTGCCCCAAAGACGCCGAAGGGAACCGCAGATATGACAACGATGGGCAGTGCCCAGCTCTCGTATTGCGCCGCCAAGATAAGGAAGACCATGACAAGGGCAAGTACAAAGATTATGGTCGTATCTGAGGAGGCCAGAATTTCTTGCAAGGAAGAACCAGACCAGCCAAGCGAATAACCAGATTCCAGTACTTGTGCCGCCACTTCTTCCATAGCGGCAATGGCTTGTCCCGAAGAATAACCGGGGGCGGGGGAACCCATGAGCTGCGCGGCGGGGAAGGCATTATATCTTTGTACCATTTGAGGAGCTGTGCGTCTTTCAAAGGTGATAAGTGCGGACAGGGGGATCATATGGCCTTTACTATTGCGCACCGAGACATCTGCCAAGCTTTGGGGCAAGACGCGATAGTCGGCTTCTGATTGCATGACGACTTGGAAGGTTCGTCCTACATAGTTGAAGTCGTTGATATAGCTTGTGCCGAAGGTGGCTTGCATGGCTCTGTAGACATCGCTTATGTTTACGCCTTGCGCAAGGCAGCGTTCGCGATCAAGGTTTGCGTAAAGTTGCGGTGAGTTTGTCGTGAACAGGTTGCGTGCGGAAGCAATTTCAGGTCTTTGCATGGCGGCGTCAACGAGTTTGTCTGCCATGACTGCCAGTTCGGTGAGAGAGGCTGTGCCTGTGCTTTGAACGTAGCATTCAAAGCCGCCTGTAGTACTCATGCCGGAGATTGGAGGCGGTGCGAAGGCGATGGTGACAGCTTGTGGCAAGGCCATGCCGAGCATGAAGACTTTTTTGACAAGGGCGTCAGCCGACATGCTTGGGGTGAGGCGGTCTTTCCAGTCCTTAAGCACAATAAAGAATGTTCCATAATTGCTCTTTGTACTGAAGGAGGTAAGATCAAGGCCGCCAATGGTGAAGATATTTTTTACGGCGGGGTCTGCCATCATCGCTTTTTCAACGACGTCGAGTGTTTTTGCCGTATTTGGCAAGGTGAGGCCGTCGGCCATGATGCTGATGCCAAGAATGTAGCCTTGGTCTTCGTTTGGTACGAGGGAGGTGGGGACATTTTTGAAGAGCCATCCCATGCCAACAATCATGAGAGCAAAGAGGACAAGACTTATAAAACCCATACCTTTTATAAGGCGCACGATCCACACATAGCCATCTGTCACCTTTTCAAAGAAGGCGTCGAACCAGCGGAAAGCGATAAATGGTTTATGGTTTTTATCATGGGGTTTGAGCAAGAATCCGCACAGTGCCGGTGTGAGTGTGAGCGCCACGATACCCGAAATGATTACGGAGATGGAGATGGTTATGGCGAATTGTTTATACATTTCCCCTGCAAGTCCGCCCATGAAGGAGACGGGGATAAAGACTGCGCATAAGACAAGCACAATGGCGATAACAGGACCTGTGACTTCGCGCATGGCCTGTGCTGTGGCATCGTGAGCGGATTTATGTTCTGTGCGCATGATGCGTTCGACGTTTTCAAGGACGACGATAGCATCGTCGACAACGATACCAATAGCGAGCACCATGCCGAACAGTGTCAATGTGTTGATGGTGTATCCAAGGGCATACATGCCAGCGAATGTGCCAATAATGGACACAGGCACAGCAAGGCAAGGGATGAGCGTTGCGCGCCAGCTTTGAAGGAATATGTATACCACGATAAAGACGAGTACCATAGCTTCAAGCAGAGTCACAAAGACTTCGTCAATAGAAGCTTCCACAAAAATATTGGTGTTATATGGAATATCATAAGCGACGCCATCAGGGAATTTTGTCGCTAATTCATCAAGCTTTGCCTTGACAAGTTCTCCTGTTTCAATGGCATTTGCACCTGGGAGGAGGTAGACGCCTGCAGCGCGTACCACGTGTCCGTTGAGCTGGGAGTCGATGCTGTAATCAGCGCCGCCAAGTTCGACACGTGCCACATCTCTTAAGTAGAGAAAACTGCCATCCGGTTGTGCGCGAACGATAATATTCTCAAATTCTTCGGGGGTTACAAGGCGACCTTTTGTATCAATTTGCCAGCCAAGGTCAATATTTGCCGGTGCCGGCATGGCGGCGATGCGTCCGGGTGCAAATTGGGCATTTTGGTCTTGGACGGCGGCGGAGACATCGGAGGGTTGCAATCCGTACTTTGTTAATTTATCGGGATTAAGCCATATACGCATGGAATAGTTCATATTCCCAAATATGGCACAATCGCCGACGCCCGGTATGCGCTTCATTTCGTCGACGATATTATTTTGGAGGTAGTTATTGAGATACACAGCGTCATAACGCTTATCCGGCGATGTAAGCGCAATGATGAGCAGCATTGCCGGCGATTTTTTTAAGACAGTTATGCCTTGCCTGCGTACATCTTCCGGCAGAAGAGTTTGGGCAAGGTTGACTCTGTTGTTGACGTTAACGAGGGCGATATCAGGGTCTGTGCCGAGCTTGAATGTGACATTGATGGTGCCGGCACCTGCGCCTGAGTCTGCATTGGAGGTCATGTAGAGCATGTCTTCCACGCCGTTTATTTGTACCTCAAGCGGTGCGATGACTGTTTCTGCGATAGTTTGCGCCGATGCACCGGGATATCTCACGGAGACAGAGACTTGCGGCGAAATAAGATCAGGATATTGCGCGATGGGCAGTGCTTTTATAGCAAGAGCACCTACAAGTGTAATAAGCAGCGAGATAACCGTAGACAGGATAGGGCGCCGCAAAAAGAAATTAGAATTTTGTTCTTGATATTGTTGTGACATGCTCACTCCCTATTGTTTCTCTGGAGCGGGGGCGGCGCCTTGCTGTGCTTGTGGTGGTCTTGGCGCTTCCAAGGATACGGGCGCGCCCGGACGTGCTTTGACAAGACCGTCAAGGACGATTTTCTCGCCTTCTTTTAAGCCTGCATCCACCAAATAGCTTTGGCCCACATTGAGGCTGACTTTCACAGGGCGCATTTCCACTATATTATCCTTGCCAACCACCATAACAACGGAGCCGAGCTGTGTGATGATGACGCATTTTTGCGGGATAAGTATGGCATCTTTGAGGTATGCGCCTGTCAGGAAGACACGTACATATTGCCCCGGCAATACAGCTTCGTCTTTATTGACAAATTCCGCACGCGCTCTGACAACGCCCATAGACTGGTCAACTTGCGTATCTACAAAACTGACCTTTCCTTCTACTGGATACATGGTGCCGTCTACGAGGCGGATTTTTGCTGTATATGCATTATTTTCTGGCAAGACCATGCGACCTTCAGCGGCAAGCTGCATGCGCATCATAAAGTCTGAAGCGGTAAAGGAGAAGTTGACATAGAGCGGGTCTGTTTGATTGACCTGTGTGAGGAGCATATTATTGCTTGCAAGGTTTCCGGGTGTGACCTCTTCCATGCCTGTGTATCCGGAGACGGGCGAGGTGACTTGGCAGTAATCAAGATTAATCTGTGCGGAGCGCATATTTGCTTGCGCGCTTTCGTAAGCTGCGAGTGCTGTGTCGCGTTCTTTTTGGCTTACGGCATTTTTTGCATAAAGAGGCCTTACGCGATCCCACTCGCGTCGTGCGCGTTCGTATTGTGATGTAGCTTCTGCCATAAAGGCTTCGTACTGGTCACGCTCAAGTTGGAAGAGGAGTTGTCCTGCTTCGACATATTGGCCTTCCGTGTAGAGACGCTTTTCAATAATAGCTTGTACACGTGCGCGTATTTCGACGGCTTTTGAGCCTTGAGTAACACCTTGATAGTCGCTGTCATAGGGGTGATTTTCCCTTGTGACCTCGTGCACGGTGACGTAGGGCGGTGGCATGGCCTGCTGTTGTTGTGCGGCCTTTTCTTCATTTGGCAAGCAACCGCTCGCAATGAGGACGGCGCAGGCGATGCCCAGCAAAGTAACAAAACGACATTTTTTCATACATTTCCAACCTATTAAAGATATAAAATTTTGTGTGGCACTTGTCT
>CAYJHT010000142.1:0-6031 GCA_964369615.1 uncultured Desulfovibrionaceae bacterium | reverse complement strand
CCCAAGAAAAAAACTTAAAAAAATAAAAAAAGTTTCCCGCCCCCCCCGCAGAAAATAAATTAAAATCACGTGTCAAAGTAAAGATTGCGAAAACGAAGACAAACATATAAAAACGGAATGCTGTATGACTTTAAACTTATTGATAGATATGCTAAAATGTGCCGCATGTGCTCCGAAAAAACTTCTTGCTGTCCTTCTACTGTGTAGTGTTTTTCTCACGCAAACATGGATAGTGCCCGCCCATGCATTCTTGGGATTTGGTGATTTTGGTATCAAGGAAGAAGCAGAGATGGGACGCAAATTCGATGTCCTCATACGCTCACAGCTTCCCTTGGTGGAAGACCCAGAAGTCGCACTCTATGTACAAGGTATTGTCGATAAAATCACACGAGTCATCCCGCCGCAACCATTCCCTTTTCGATCGGGCGTTGTGCTGCATAATTCTCTCAATGCCTTTGCGGTGCCCGGTGGATACATATTTATGTTCACAGGCCTCATTATGCAACTCGACAACGAAGCCGAATTAGCCGGTATTATCGCCCACGAAATGGCGCATGTCACCCAAAGACATGTCGCCTCACGTATGGAAAGAGCGCAATATCTGACCCTTGCCTCCCTACTTCTTGCAGTTGCTGGTATTGCCGCAGGCGGCGCAGGCGGCGCCGCACTCGCGACAGGCGCTATGGGGGCAGGGCAGTCAGCTATGCTCAATTATAGCCGTATTGACGAAAGCGAAGCCGATGATATCGGCTATCAATTCCTCGTAGCCGCAGGCTATCCGCCCATGGGTATGGCTGGTGGTTTTGAGAAAATCCGCGCAAAAAGTGCGCTCACAGGCGGCGGCACAGTGCCTACATATCTTTCAACACACCCAGACCTTGGCACACGCATCACAAGTGTTATGGCAAAGGCACGCTCAGGACCACAGCATCTTAATCAAAGAAAGGTGGACAATAAAAAATTTCAAAGAGTGAAAACACTCCTTTGGGCACGATATGGTACAATCCAAGCCGCACGTCACCTCTTTGCCGCAGATAAAAGTCCCTTGTCTCTTATGGGGCTTGCTATGCTTCTCTCACGGGAAAATAAAGTCCAAGAAGCCGAGGCCACATTTAATAAAGCCTTAGCCGCCGCACCGAACGACGCACTTATTTTGCGTGAAGCCGGCGCCTTTCATTATAGAAAGGGTGACATGCAGCACGCAGAAGAGCTTTTGCTTAAGGCCATGCGTCTTGATATGAAAGATTATATGGCGCAATTTTTCTACGCACGACTCTTAGATGAAACAGGACGCACAGCACAAGCAGAACCTTATTATAAAGGTATCTTACGCATATTGCCACAAGATAGAGAGGTGCACGCAGCCTATGCGCGTTCCCTTGGACGCGGCGGCAAACACTTTGATGCCTATTTACATTTGGCCTACAGCGCCTTATATGGCAATGAGAAAAGAAAAACGACCCAATACTTAAAAAAAGCCCAAGGCATTGCTACAACGTCCTTGCATAAAGCACAGCTTGACTATTTTGATGAAAAATATCAGGAACGCAAAGCCATATGGGATGAAGGAATGTAATATGGAAACACATGCCACGACTATCCTTGCCGTCCGTCACAAAGGGCAAGTCGCCATGGGAGGCGACGGACAAGTCACACTCGGACAAAGCACCGTCATGAAGCACGGCGCATGCAAGGTTCGTCGCCTTTATAAAGGAAAAATATTAGCAGGATTTGCAGGCGCGACTGCTGACGCCTTCACACTCTTTGAGCTTTTTGAAGCAAAGTTGGAAGAAGTGCACGGCAACCTCACCCGCGCCGCTGTAGATATGGTCAAAGATTGGCGCAAGGACAAATATCTGCGCCGCCTTGAGGCTATGCTGCTCCTTGCAGATGCTGACCACATACTACTCCTGTCAGGCACTGGCGATGTCATAGAGCCGGACGACGGCGTTGCTGCCATTGGCAGTGGGGGAGCCTATGCCCTCTCAGCTGCACGCGCACTTGTGCGACACGCAAGCCCTACGCAAGAACACATGGATGCAGAACACATAGTGCGTCACGCTATGGATATTGCCGCAGAAATTTGTGTCTATACAAATACGCATCTCACTGTAGAAGTCTTATAACATTACTATGAAAGAAGTACGCACAGCAGGGTGTAAGATCAACCTTTCCTTGCGCATCACAGGAGTGAGGGAAGACGGCTATCATACGCTTGATTCCCTCTTTTGGCCCATCAATACTCCTTGCGACACGCTGGAATTTCTTCCGGCACAGCACGAGCATTTGAGCGTGTCGTGTACGACAGAAGGTATCGATGAGCACAACAATACACTCACGAAGGCGCATGCAGCATTTTTAAGCGCCGGCGGCAGTGTCTTAGGCGCCCACGTCAACCTTCATAAAGCAATCCCGCATGGGGCAGGACTTGGCGGTGGCAGTAGTGATGCAGCCGCAGTGCTTCTGTGGTGCAATGCGCATGCAAGTAAGGCATTGAGCGAGGCACAATTGCACGACGTGGCATTGCAAGTGGGTGCCGATGTGCCCTTCTTTTTGCGTAATGTTCCGTCCAGAGTGCGGGGTATTGGAGAAATTATCGAGCCGTGCGAGCCTGTCTGGCGCAATTATACCTATGTTCTTATTTGTCCAGATATAGTTATTTCAACGCCTTGGGCATATAAAATGTGGGATGAAAGAAAAAATGATTTTTTTTCAAAAAAATGCTTGACTAAAACAGGCAGTCCGTATAGAAACAGGTTCTCTTGTGGGGCACAAGAAAACACAACAGCGGAGCTTGCGTGTACTGTGCCTTATGGGATGGGGTTGTGTTTGAATGACTTTGAGCATATTGCTTTTGAAGAACATCCGCTCCTGAGCGACCTTAAGGAGGAACTTCTTAAGGCAGGTGCAGAAGTGGCAGTCATGAGCGGAACAGGCTCCAGTATTGTGGGCGTGTTCAAAGAGTTTCATGAAGCTGAAAGAGTAGGCCAGGTATTTAAGCACAGAAATCATAGAGTGTTCTTAGGAACATTATAATGCAGGGGTGTCGCCAAGAGGTAAGGCAACGGGTTTTGGTCCCGTCATTCGAGGGTTCGATCCCTTCCGCCCCTGCCATTTTTTTTGCTTCAGCTAAGAAGGCAAGCCATGTTTAATGACTTGAGAATTTTGACAGGTTCCGCTAATCCCGCGCTTGCGATGGCCATTTGCGACCATCTCGGTTGCCAGTTGACTCCCTCATTAACCAGCACTTTCAGCGATGGTGAAATCAGGATTGAAATAGGTGCAAATATCCGCGGCGACGACGTTTTTGTTGTGCAGCCTACGTGTGCGCCCGTCAACGAAAATATTTTGGAATTATGTCTCATGCTGGACGCCTTGCGTAGAGCAAGTGCCGCACGTATAACAGCCGTAGTTCCTTATTATGGTTATGCGCGCCAAGACAGGAAGGTAAGTCCACGTGCGCCCATCAGCGCAAAGCTTATTGCAGATTTTTTACAAACCGCAGGCGCACAAAGAGTCGTCACTATAGATTTACACGCAGGACAAATTCAAGGTTTCTTTAATTGTCCTGTGGATAATCTTTTTTGTGTTCCTGTCATGATGGAACATTTGCGAGCCTTGCCACAAGATGAAATTGTGGTTGTTTCGCCGGATGCTGGCGGTGTTGAAAGGGCGCGGGCCTATGCAAAACGCCTCAATGCATCCCTTGCCATTATCGACAAGCGCCGCGATGCCCCAAATCAGGCACAGGCGATGAATGTTATCGGTGATGTTGAAGGCAGGATTGCCGTTATTGTTGATGATATGATTGATACAGCCGGGACTCTTTGTGCTGGAGCGGAAGTTCTTGGACAAAATGGTGCACGTGAAGTTATCGCATGTGCTGCCCACGGTGTTCTTTCAGGCCCTGCAATCGACCGAATTAACGCGACAGATCAGCTCAGTAAGGTGATTGTGACTGACACAATCCCTATGGATGAGAAGGCAAAACGATGCGCAAAGCTTCAAGTTGCCTCAGTAGCTTCCCTTCTTGGGAAGACTATCCACAACATTCATACTGGTTCATCTGTGAGTGTGCTTTTTGTATAGACGCCATTCTTTTGAGTGGTAAAAGAAGATTTCATCGCCATTTGCGCCCCTTTTCTCTGGCTTTTTTGCAAGTTGGGTATGGGTGACTTTTGAGCGTCATTTATAAGGAGTCAAGCATGTCCACTGAAAAAGTTCTTACAGTGCAAAAACGCGATGCCTTTGGCAAGGGGCCGAATCGTCGCCTTCGCACCCAAAAAATGGTTCCCGGTGTTTTTTATACGGCGAAAGGTGATAATGTCGCTGTCCAAATTCCTGCGCTGCCCTTGGAAAAGATGTATGCAGCAATGGGGCGTACCACTGTTTTTACGCTTGAAGTGGATGATAATGGCACGAAAGTATCGCATCCTGTGATGGTATGGGATGTGCAGTATCATCCTTATAAGAATGAATTTACTCATATTGATTTCTACGGTGTTGACCTTGATAAGCCTGTGAAGATCAACGTTTCTATCGAATTTACAGGCGTATCCAAGGGCGTGAAGCTTGGCGGCAAGCTTGAAACATATCGCGAGCGCGTGATGCTTGTGGCTAAGCCTACTGATATGCCTAAGAAGATTGTTGTTGACGTCACCGATATGGGGCTTAATAGCTCTGTACGTGTTGCAGATCTTCCTTTGCCTGAGGGTGTCACTGCTTCTTATGATCAAAACTTCGCTATCGTGTCCGTCATTTCCAAGCTGAAAGAAGACGCTGCCGGAGATGACGCAGACTAATTTGATATCTTGATATCTTTTATCGCCGATTTTCTTTCTTTTGAAAGAAAATCGGCTTTTTTGTAAGCGATGTATTTTTTAATATAGTCCCTTACAGATTTTTCATAAGACCCTTTTAGCACCCTCTTTTTATGCAACAGCTACTCACTCACTTCTTTGCCTCTGCACAAAACATATCAATTGTTTCGCAAGGTCTTCCCATAGCGCTTTCTGTATGGAAAAAACATCCGGAAGCTGTCACTGTGCTTTTTTATCCGGGCACGATGGCGTCGCCGAAAATGTATGTGCTTTTCTTGCATGCATTGTTTTCGATGGGCTGTAATGTGGTGGGGATTCATCCGCTCAGTCATGGTTTAAGTCAGAATATAAAAAAGGATTTTATTTTTGACGATATTCTTGCCAATGGATTAGACGCACAAAGATGGGTTCAGTCACATTTTGATGGTCCTGTTGTTGTGTGCGGTCACAGTCAGGGCGGCATTCTTGCCTTGGCGCATGCCCTTGATAATAGGGAGATTGCGGCGAGTTTTCCGATAGGTACCTTATTGCCGCATGAGGCAGACGCCGGAAGTGTCACACGTTTTGCCCCATTTTTGCGATATAAAGATAGGATGCTTTGTGCAATGGGGCGTGCAGCTGCCTTTATGCCGCGTTTTCCTTTGCATTTTTTGATGTATCTGCAATTACACCGTATTGTGTCGGCTTCGCGCAAGGTTTATGCACCGCGTACGCAAAGTCGACAGACATATCCTTTATCTTTTGTACACAGTCTTTTTACCAAGGATTTATCTGCCGTACAAAGACCGGGACATATTCACTGTCCTGTCTGTGTTATAAGTGCAAAGGATGACGCTCTTTTTTCTTTTTCAATGATGCAAGATATTGTTCGCTCCATTAAGGCGCCGCAAAAGAGCTGTATTTGTATTGAAGGTGGCGGACATTTGGCGCCGCTAAGTATGGTGTATGGGCGTACTATTGCCGCCCATATTTCGGGTCAGTGTGCAGGTCTTGGCCTGCCCTTGTATATTTGTGAGTAGAGTAGGGTAGTATCCCGGCATTCTCATTGTGTGGATTATTCTTAAGTAGTGCTCGCCAGATACTTTTGAGACAGTTTGAAATTTCACGATTGTTGTCAGAGAGTGTACAAAAATGTTTATAAAAGAAGTGCGTGTTTTTCATTAAAAAGCGCCAACTACCTAGTTAAACAGATGGTTTTTTTGAAAGATGAG
>CAYJHT010000141.1:0-6063 GCA_964369615.1 uncultured Desulfovibrionaceae bacterium | reverse complement strand
AAAAAGTTTTCCCCCAAGAAAAAAGTTTTCCCCCCACAAGCCTTTCAGAAAAAAGCAAAGGCCTCATAAACCTATTCAGCAGAGGGTGGAGGGGACTGCTTGCCACACCATTCTTCAATATTTATGCGAATAATAGCAGTACGGGCGATATTCTTAGCAGAGGCGGGCATTTCGCATTCTGCTTTAAAGCGGCTTGCAATAGCATCAAGCGCGAGGCCTTTTTCTTGCGGGTCATCTACAATATGCGCATTGCCAGTGCCTACAACAGATTGATAGTGTGTTGTTGCTTCTTCAGGGATAATTTTAACGCCTGTTGAGGTGCTGAAGCCGACTTTTGGATTGTTGCGTATACAGTCCATCTTGCGTCCTTCAAGTGCGCAGTGGATATAGATTTTACCATCTATGTAAGCAAAGTTGAGAGGGAGCACGTAGGGGGCTTCGTTCGGACTTTCGGAAGTAAAGGCGACGTAGATATCATCAGCCTTTGTGAGAACATTATCCAAGAAAGTTACATCTTTGCGTTCTTTATTTTTGCGGCGCATCGCCTTATTCATGTTCATCTCCTTTCTTTTCAGGTTGTTTTCTTTTTTCAAGTGCTGACTTGCCCCATTGGGAGAGCAGCATAAAAATAGGCAATAATGCCTCGCCGTCCGCTGTGAGGGTATAATCTACCCGCGGTGGTATAACGGGGTGCACTTGTCGTGCAATGAGTCCGTGTTCTTCTAGCTCTCGCGCAGTTTGCACAAACATTTTGTTAGCGATGCCTGGCATGGAGCGCTGCAATTCTCCAGAGCGAACAGCACCGTCACGCAGGGCATATAGCAAAAGGCCTTTCCATTTGCCACCCATAAGCTCTAGAGCATGTTCTAGTGAACTTGGTTGTTGTGTCACATCTGACCCATAACTTGAGCTGTCGTTAGATTTTATTTTTCTAATTATTTTCATATTTTACTCTCTTCAGCTTGTATAGGCAAAAAAGGATTATATTTGTATTTTTAACATATACACACACAATACGGCTGTATAATACATAAAACGAAGCGCAATGAAAAGCGAAATTTTTCCCCCAAAAAGCTTTGCAAAAAAAATATATGAGAATAACGTGAACAAGGTCCACAGTTGTTTGACTTGAAAAAATATTTCATTTAGAAGGAGCGTGGTCGTGAATATTTTTCTACCTCAAGCTTGTAATAACTCTCGCCATGTACAGCACTTCACTCCAAAAATATAAGACCCTATAATTTTTTCGCGCATGAGACAAGGAAGAAAACAAAACATGGCAACTACGACCATAGAATTATACGCATGATACGCTTTAAAAGTATCCCTAAGCGAAAGGATTGCATATGAAAATACGGCATTATACCCAAACCCTTGTCATTGGTTCCGGTCTTGCCGGATGCACGGCAGCGCTCATGCTTGCAGATAATGGGATAGATGTACTCTTACTCTCTGCAACAGATGATATAGGCGGGGGAAATTCTGAGCTTGCACAAGGCGGCATCATATATAAAGCACAGAGCGACAATGACGCTAAAGACTTAGCGCAAGATATTTATATAGCAGGCCATCGCCACAATCATGAAGTCGCTGTGCAACATTTATGCGAAAAAGGCCCACAAATTGTCGAAGAGCTTCTCTTAAATCGTGTGCGCGTCCCCTTTGACACGCGCAAGGACGGTTCATGGCATCTCACGCGTGAGGGCGGGCACAGCACATCTCGTATTTTACATAAGGCCGATTACACTGGCAGTGCGATTATGGAGGCACTCACGCATGCAGTAAAAATACACCCGCGTATTACCTGCCTCTTTGAAGCCTATGCCATTGATCTTCTCACAAGCAGACATCACGGACGCGCCTCCTCCTATCGCTATGACGTGGAAAATCGCTGTGTCGGCGCATATGTGTATAATTCCCAACTCGGACAATCGCAGACCATTCTTGCAGACTGGACCTTGCTTGCCACAGGTGGGGTAGGGCGCATATTCTTACATTCCACCAATGCCTCAAGCTGCGTCGGTGCGGGTATCTCTATGGCGCATCGCGCGCAGGTGGCCTTAGCCAATGTGGAATTTATGCAATTTCATCCCACCGCTCTCTACAGCAAATTGCACCAGCGACGACCACTCATTACGGAAGCTATGCGCGGAGAAGGCGCCTGCCTCATTGATGCCAAAGGAGACGACTTCATGGGACGATATGACGCACGCGGCGCACTTGCTCCGCGGGATATTGTCTCCCAAGCTATGGTCTCAGAAATGCTCCACACAGGTGCCCCGTGCCTCTATCTTGACGCACGCCATATTGACGCAAACCTCACTACACGATTCCCCACTGTCTTAGAATCATGCCTTGAAATCGGTGTGGATATTCGACATGAGCCTATTCCTGTCGTGCCTGCGGCGCACTATTTTTGCGGCGGCATCCTTACAGATATACGCGGACGCACAAGCCTACACGGTCTTTATGCTATCGGTGAATGCGCATGCACAGGCGTACACGGCGCAAATCGCCTTGCAAGTACCTCGCTTTTAGAGGCGGTTACATGGGGCTATGAATCAGCCCTGGATATTGCCGCACGCGCTGGCCATGAAGCAGGACTGCCAAAAAGCCTGCGCGACATTATCCCAAATTGGGAACCCGTTGGCGACGAAAATAATGATGACCCCGCTCTCATTGCACAAGATTGGGCAACAATCCGGCATACCATGTGGAACTATGTAGGTATTACACGCTCAACAGCACGGCTGCGCCGCGCCTTCCTCGATCTACGTGAACTCTTACGCCACATTCATGATTTTTATAAGCGCACACACATCTCACCACCCCTCATCAACCTCTTTCACGGCGTACATACAGCCTCCGTCATCACACAAGCAGCACTGCGCAACACACAAAGCAAGGGATGCCATTATCGCATTTCATAAATGACAAAAAAACAAATTACTCTAGTATTTTATAGGATGCTTGCAATTTTTGACCGCTTCATATATACTCTCTCGTTCGGACATATGCTCACTATGAAATTTTTTTATTTCGCCCATACTGATAGAGGTATTTTAGATGCAAAAAACAGAATTTATTTGGTTTGATGGTAAGATGGTTCCCTGGGATCAAGCACAAGTACACGTCCTTTCTCACGCCCTCCATTATGGCACAGGCGTCTTTGAAGGAATACGCACCTATGCATGCGAAGACGGCTCCTCTTCCGTATTTCGCCTGCAAGAACACGTGGAGCGCCTTTTTCACTCCATGAAAATTCTCGGCATGGAAATTCCACACTCACATGAAACAATATTCAATGCCATAGTAGAAACTCTCAAAACAAATAAACTCGCCGCCGGATATATACGCCCCCTAAGCTTCGTAGGCGCCGGAGAAATGGGCATCTTCCCAAAGAAAAATCCCATTCAAACCATCATCGCCGTATGGCCGTGGGGAGCATATCTCGGAGCAGAAGCACTAGCCTCCGGTATCCGTGTCAAAACCTCCACCTTCACACGTCACCATGTCAATGTCATGATGACAAAAGCAAAAGCCTCTGGTAATTATGTAAACTCCGTGCTCGCAAAAGTCGAAGCCGTAGAAGATGGCTACGATGAAGCCCTCATGCTCGATACCAACGGCTTCGTCTCTGAAGCGTCCGGCGAAAATATCTTTATAGTACGCGACAAAGTTATAAAAACAACACCACTTACCTCTATCCTTGGCGGCATCACACGCGCATCTATCATCGAAATTGCACGCGAACTTGGATACACCGTCGTAGAACAACAATTCACACGCGACGAACTCTATATCGCCGACGAAGCCTTCTTCACCGGAACAGCAGCAGAACTTACACCCATCCGCGAAGTCGATAGACGCAGCATCGGCGCAGGCAAAGCAGGACCTGTCACCATGCACCTGCAAGAAGTCTACTTCAATATCGTAAAAGGACAAAATCCCGCGTATGAGCACTGGCTCACACGCTACTCCATATAAGCATGCCTCCGCTTCCCCTCCACACAAAAAAAAAACGAGGGGAAGCATAAGACGGACTCTGTCATGAAACACGCATCCCTTGCCGCCCTCTACCGACCACAAAACTTTGCCGCGGTCGCAGGGCAACACATGGTGACTACTGTTATGTCACGCGCTGCGGCTGAAGACAGTGTGGCTCCCGCCTACCTCCTAAGCGGTACTCGCGGCGTAGGCAAAACAACCATCGCACGTATCTTTGCAAAAGCCCTCAACTGCCTCAACGCACCCACAAAAGAACCGTGCAACCAATGCGACCAATGCCTCAAAATCACACAAGGCAGTCATGTCGATGTCGCAGAAATCGACGGCGCATCCAATAATAGCGTGGAAGACGCCAGAGCCTTGCGCGAACACATAGGCTACGCACCCATGGAAGGACGATACAAAGTCTTTATCATCGACGAAGCACATATGCTCTCAAAAAGCGCCTTCAATGCCCTCCTCAAAACTCTTGAAGAACCACCGCCGCGCGTCGTCTTCATCTTTGCCACAACAGAAGCACATAAGTTTCCAATTACCATCATCAGCCGCTGCCAGCACTTCATACTCAAACGCCTCTCTGAAGAACGACTTGTGACACACTTAACACATGTGCTGACACAAGAAAATGTAGACTATGACAACGCCGCCGTGCGCATGATCGCACGCCGTGCCGCAGGCTCTGTACGCGATAGCATGTCACTGCTTGGACAAACACTCGCCTACGATACAGGGCACCTCACCGTCGAAGCAACTCGACAAGTCCTCGGACTTGCAGGGCAAGACCTGTTCATAGGTATCATCCATAGCATGCAAACACAAGACTGCGCCTCAGTAGTCGAACTGTGCCAAAAACTCACCGATCAAGGCGTAGATATAGGCTTCTTTCTGCGGGAATTAACGCAAGTATGGCGCACCCTCTTCCTCCTACGCGAAGCCGGCAACGCCATCGCACCAATGCTCAACCTCGCCGACGACGAATTAACACAATGGCAAAACATGGCCACAAAATTTTCTGCGCCCCATATACACGCCGCATGGCATATGACACTAGAAGCACAAAGAAAAATTATACACAGCCCAGAACCCGCAACAGCACTTGAACTCCTCCTCCTCAATCTCACACTCATGCCTCGACTCTTGCCCATCGCACACGTAACACCACCAAAACAAGAAACACACACACCACCCGTACAACAAGAAAGCACTCACACATCAAAAGCACTGCAAGTACACGGAACTCGACATATTCAAGAAAATATACAACAAACAACACAAAAAAATGCGCCTCGCTCGTGGGACGACTTCTGCACACACCTCACTGCAACAAACAGTCCCATACCCTCATTTCTCTTACGACTGGCACAAGGAGAATTTTGTGAAAATACCCTCACAATAACACCCTCATCTCACACAATCCACGACCAACTCCAAAAACATCACGATGCCCTATCCAGTGCCGCTCAAGAATACCTCGGCCTGCCTATACAAATACATATTGCAAATGCAACACAAGCCGTGCATAAATCCGAAGCAGAACTCAAAGAACACTTCCTACAACACGAAGATATGCAAGCTTGTCTCAATATCCTCGATGCACGCATACACCGCGTCCGTCCAGCAACACAATAACATCACAGGAGAATACAACATGAAAAATATGAATGACCTTTTACGCCAAGCACAAATCATGCAAAACAAAATTGCAAAAATGCAAACAGAACTCGGCGATAAGGTCTTTGAAGCCTCAAGCGGCGGCGGTATAGTCAAAGCCGAAGTCTCCGGAAAACAAGAACTGCGCAGCCTCACTATCGACCCAAAAGCACTCGAAGGCGGCGATATCGAAATGCTACAAGACCTCATCATGGCTGCTGTCAACGAAGCAGGACGCATCGCAAAGGAAAGTCTTGATCGCGAAATGAGCGCCATAAGTGGTGGCATTAAATTACCCGGCGTTTTTTAGATTTTTATTTTTTTATTTTATTTTATTTTATTTTATTTTTTTTCTTTTTCTTTTTTGTTTTTTATTATTGTTTGTAAACGCTTGGGGGGAAACTT
>CAYJHT010000140.1:0-6133 GCA_964369615.1 uncultured Desulfovibrionaceae bacterium | reverse complement strand
CAAATCTTCCATTAAAAAGCGCCAACTACCTAGTTAAACAGATGGTTTTTTTGAAGGGGGTGTGGGGGGCAACATTTTTTTCCCAAAAAAAGTTTCCCCCCACAAATTTTTCCGAAAGCAAAAATCAACTTTCAAAAAAACAAACTACTAGGCCTTATAGGCAACGCAGGCTACTTCTACGCGCAAGTCGCTCATCATGGCGGCTTGTACTGTTACGCGGGCGGGAGCGTGTTCTGCGGTGAAGTATTCGGCATAGACCTTGTTAAATTCGGCAAAATCGCGCGGATCGTCAATCCATACTTCCACCTTCACGACGTCCGTCAAGGCATAGCCTGCCATTTCTACAGCTTGCTTTAAATTATTGAGCGTCACACGTGCTTGTGTTGTCATGGTACCTGCGACAATTTCGCCTTTTTCATCGCGGGGCACTTGTCCTGATACAAAAAGCCAGCCGCCGGCGGATACAGCCTTTGCAAAGGGGAGAGCGCCGCCCTTAGGAATGCCAAAGCGTTCGATACTCATAGATTTCTCCTTGTAGAAAGGACAAAGCGACATCTGTTGCCTTATGGTTTCAGTGCCGCTTTGCCATATGATTGTTGAAAATAATTTATTTCTTTTTAATAAGACCAAGCTCGTTCAGTAAGATCTCCATGTCGTCATACTGTTTTTTTACTTCTTCCTTCCACTTGGCGCCGGAGGTATTGTCGGGGTTAAAGCCTAAGTTTCTAATGGCTTTAATGAAGTTAGGGTCTTCGTAGATTTTTGCAGATACAGCTGCCAGTTTGTCAATGATTTCTTGGGGTACGCCTTTTGGCACAACAATGCCGCTCCAGCCATAGAAGCTGCCCTTGTAGCCTTGTTCGGCAAAGGTGGGTGCGTCGGGATATTTTTCACTGTCAGAGCCTATGGCAAGGATTTTGAGTTTGCCGGCATCGACGAGGGTTTCGTAGTTATTTGGGAAGAGGAAGGCAATGTCGCCGTGATTGCCCAAGATGGAGGTGGCGGCTTCTGCGGAGCTTGAATAGTTCACATTTTTGAGTTTGACGCCATTTTGGAATGCCCAGCTATTGAAGGCGAGTGTCAACCATGCTGTGGTGGACGGTGTGCTAAAGATGTACTTGTTTGGTGCTTGCTTTGCGGCTTCTTGAAATTCCTTTAAGCTATTCCAAGGCGCGTCAGCTGCGGCGACGACGCCTGTATTTGTCATAATAAAGCGTGTGACATAGTCGAAGCTGTCAAAGCTTAAGCCGCCTGTATCGGTGAGCAGGGGCACAACGACGCAAGGGCCGGCTTGTCCTAAGAAGAGTGTATAGCCGTCGGGCTTTGCTTTTGCGGCAAAGAGTGTGCCTGTCAGTCCGCCGGAACCTGTTTTATTCACGACAAGAACGGGTTGCCCTAATTCCTTTTTGGCAAATTCCGCCCATACGCGTGCGCTGACATCGCCGTCACCGCCTGCCCCAAAGGGGACAACGATGGTGATAGGTTTTTCGGGATATGCGGCTTGTGCTTGTGTGCTTACAACCACAAGGCATCCCAAAGCGAGTACGGAACAAAGAACACTTTTAAAAAAACTCATAAGGCCTCCTCAATATTGTTGATAACAAAAGACAAGAAAAGTACTTCTCTCATCTCACAGTATACTAAATGTAAACATCATGCTCTTCTTTACGTTCAAGCGCTTCTTTTTCCTCGATAATGCGTGCTTTGCGTGCGCGCACCCGATAAATACTGAAAACGCTTGCAACTGTGGTGAGCAATAAGACAACGGCAAAGGGTTTTTGTAAGAAAATCATGTGGTCGCCACCGGAAATAGCCATGCTTTGGTCATAGGCCTTTTCCAAAATGGGACCTAGGATAAAACCAATAATGAGGGAGCCTGCGCTGAAGTGGAAAATACGCATGAGATAGCCAAGGATACCAAAGACAATCAAACAGAGTAAGTCAAAAAAACTCTGATTAATGGAATACGTGCCAATGAATGCAAAAACAGTCACTGCGGAAAAGATAATGTGTCGCGGCAATTCTACCACGCGCAACCAAAGGCGGAATCCGAGTTTTGCCACAAAGAAAAGAAGTAAGTCGCACACAAGCAGGGAACCGAAAATGCCATAGACCACGGCGGTATGCTCAAAAAAGATATTGGGTCCGGGCGTAAGGCCTTGGATAAGGAAGGCACCCATGAGCACGGCGGTCACATCGTCACCGGGGATGCCCAAGGTAAGAAGAGGAATCATGGCAGAGCCTGTGGTGGCATTGTTTGCCGCTTCAGGGGCGAGCACGCCCTCCACATTACCTTTGCCGAAAAGATCCGGATTTTTTGAATTTCGTTGCGCTTCTGAATAGGCCATAAAGGCGGCGGGTGAGGCGCCAAGACCGGGCATAGCGCCAATGACAGAGCCGATGACAGATGAGCGCAGCATAACGCCTATATTTTCTTTAAATTCCTTCCATGAAAAACGTCCGTCGTCAGATTTTGGGTCGAAGCTTTGACGGGCAAACTTTGTGCTGGCCATGCCCACTTGATGGATGATTTCCGGCAAGCATAAGACGCCGATAACCATAGGGATAAGCGCAATGCCGGAAAGGAGCGCTTCTGTGCCAAAGGTGAATCGTTCAGCGCCGCTTGACCCTGAGACGCCAATCATGGAGAGCATGATGCCAAAGCCTGCGCAGATCATACCTTTTAAGATGGAATTTCCGGAAATACTCCCCACAACAGTGAGCGAAAGAAGGATAAGGCAAAATTGTTCTACGGGGCCTATCTTTATGGCAAGATAGGAGATGGGCGCCGCCACAAGGATAAGCAAGATATTACTGAAGGTATCTCCAAAGACAGAACCTGTGAGCGCAGCGTTGAGGGCTTTGCCGCCCTTGCCTTGCTGCGTGAGTGGAAAACCGTCCATAGCAGTACATACCGCCGGCGGTGCTCCGGGAGTGTTGAGTAATATTGCGGTGATAGAACCGCCGTAGATGGACGCTTTGTAAATACCAAGCAGCATGGGAATGCCTACAAGGGGGCTGACATAGAAGGTAAGCGGCAATAAGATTGAAATAGCCATGATACCTGAGATGCCGGGAATGGCGCCAAAAAGAAGCCCCACAACAAGGCCAAAGAGTATGGCGGCAATGGACGCAAAATTGAGAATAGAAAATAAACCTGTAATAATATCACCAATCATACACCACCCCTATGAGGAAAAAAGACTGCCCTGGGGCAACATAATCTGTAAAAAATGCAGGCTTGCATAATCTAAGGCGAGCGTGAAGAGTACGGCAACGACAGCGCCAAGCAAGATGTTTTTCATGCCAAGCAAGCACGCCACAAGGATAATGATCATCGGTGTTGTGTAGACAAAGCCGAGAAATTTGAATCCCAAGAGATAGAGAAAAAGAACGCCCACATAAAGAAGTGTACGCCAAAGAGGATCTTCTTGATGGTCTGAAACGAGCATGCGCATTTGATGCGTGAGCTTATTTTTTTTGTAATTTATATAGAAGGAGACAGACTCAAAGAGCAAGAGAGCGCTGAAGGCAACTACAATGGCAGACACCATCTTGGGAAAGAAGACAGGGTCAGAATCTGCAAAAAGAGGAACGATAATATAGGCATCGGCATAATAATAACTGGCTATATAGAATACAAGTAAAAAGATACTTATAGCAATTTCTACCATAATCCTGTGCCGCAATTCTAAATTCATGCTTCCTCCTCAATACTGCTGCCATGCCATGTGACGTGTGCAAAAGATCTTCAAACAGGAGCAGGGACCTTTGGCGTGTCGCACTCAGTGGTTGGCGGTTAAAAAGCCTATTCTTCGTATACAATTTCAATGCAATTTATGCGCCTATACACAATACATTATAATTTAAGCGTATTATATGCAATAGCGGCGCGCAGATTTTTCATAAAAAAAGAAGAGTGTAATTTTCCTTTACACCCCCATGGCCCACTCAGTCCTTGCTCTGTTTTTATATGTATTCTTGAATAGATAAGCTTGACATTGTGCCGCTGTAACGATATGATACACTGTAATGAATAATTACAACTTTGCAGAGCGTGCAACACAATAAATCGAGTGGAGCCCTTTATGAAAATCGCAGAATTTAGCCTCAAAGAGATGGAGAAAGCTATCGCCATCTCGCATGAAAGGTCAAAAGCATACAAAATCGACCCGCTTATGAAAAGAGCTCCGGAATCATCTCGCCTTAGCTCAGAAGCATTGCGCGAACGCATCGAAACGCAAAGAATCGTATTCGATATAGCAAAAGAGCAAATCGACGCCCTATGTGTCCTGCTCAAGGATGCAGGCTTTTGCGTTGTCCTCGCAGATAAAGACGGCTACATTCTCTATATCAACGGAGATGATGATATCTATCGCCATTTTGAAAAAAGAAATTGCATGCCCGGCTACCGCTGGCGAGAACAAGACGTAGGCACAAGTGCCATAGCTATCACCCTCGTAGAAAAAAAACCCTTTTTTGTACCGGGCGGCAAAATGTACGCAAGGCACGCCCAAAGCATCAGCAATGTCGCTGCCCCCATCATGAATGCCAAACAAGAAGTTCTCGGTGTTATTTGCATAAGCGGCTACACAAAAAGAATGCATATGCATACCCTCGGCTTGGCCTGCCAAGCTGTAGAAACTGTCAGAGTAAAACTCATAAAAAACCAATATGTACGAGAGCTTGATATCAACAACCGCTATATGCGCGCTCTGCTCGAAGCAGGCACAAGCGGCATTGTCACCGTCGACCATAAAGGACGTATTGTCCATACAAATAAAAGAGCATGCTCGCTCCTATCCCTGCCCAAGAGCCACAGAGGCAAGTTCTTTCTCGACATAGTTTCCACAGACGCCTTCTTAGAGAAAAAAATATCCACAGGCAAAAGTTTTCCCATTCGCGAACTCAAAACATCCAAGGGCTTGTGCTTCGTATCAAGCGCCGCAGTCATTTTAGAAGACGGCGAAAATGTAGGCGCCATCCTACGCTTCGTCAAGAAGAAGGAAATGGTGCAACTTGCCATGGAAATCGCAGGTTCAGAAGCAAGTTTCACCTTCCATTCCATTGTTGGCAAAAGTAAAGCGCTTGCCTCTGCCCTCAGTATTGCAAAAATAGCTGCAAAAAATGACGCGCCCATACTCATTCTCGGAGAAACAGGCACAGGCAAAGAACTCTTTGCCCAAGCCATTCACAATGCCAGCTCGCGACGACACAAACCCTTCTTAACACTCAATTGCGGCGCAATCCCCAAAGAACTCCTAGAAAGTGAACTGTTCGGCTATGAAGAAGGCGCCTTCACGGGAGCACTCAAAGGAGGCCGCGTCGGCAAATTTGAACTCGCAGATACAGGCACCATCTTTCTTGACGAAATAGGCGACATGCCCTTTGACATGCAAGTAAAACTCTTGCGCGTCTTGCAATCAGGCGAAATACAACGCGTCGGCAGTGCCAAGACAACAAAGGTCAATATGCGTATCATCTCCGCAACAAATAAAAATCTCGAAGAAGAAGTACGCCTTGGACGCTTTCGAGAAGACTTATTTTACAGAATATCCACACTCCTACTCACCGTTCCCCCTCTCCGCGAGCGTAAAAGCGACATTCCCCTATTTATACAAATCTTCATGCGGCGTCACGGCTATACCAACATAGAAGAACAGCTGTGTGCAAAAGCAAAAAACATGCTCATGGACTACGCATGGCCCGGCAACGTGCGACAACTCGAAAACACTGTAGAGCGCGCCATTCACCTTGCCGAAGGAAACATGCTCCTCAAAGAGCACTTTGGTCTCATAGAAAAAACCACACACACCAAGGACATACTGTCACCACTGCTCAGCCTCGAAAGCCTCGAAAAGGAAGCCATTCAACGCACCTTACAACATGTCGACGGCAACCTAAGCCAATGCGCACACATTCTCGGGATAAGTCGCCCCACTCTGTATCGAAAAATAGAAAAATACGCTGTTCAACTATGAAATCTGCTCTTATTACACCCAAAGCACGCACGCCATTTTCAGAAGGAAACTTTTGCTCGTATTACAGTTGTAGAATTAAGTTTTTTTTGAAAAGGCTTGTGGGGGGAAACTTTTTTTGGGAAAAAAAAGCTTTCCCCCCACACCCCCCTTCA
>CAYJHT010000139.1:0-6144 GCA_964369615.1 uncultured Desulfovibrionaceae bacterium | reverse complement strand
AATGACGTGGTGGGGGGAAAACTAATCTAGTCCCATGGCTTTTGCTGCCTTTTTCGCAGCATTTTTAATTTTATTCATAGCGCCTTCCGGCGGATGGTGCTTTTCAAATTCGTGTAAAAGCTCTTCTTGCTTTTCGCTGATACTTGTGGGGATGACGACGATGACTTCTACAAGCAAGTCACCGTTGCGCGATTGCCCAAGGTGCGGCATACCTTCACCTTTGATGCGTAAGACTGTTCCACCTTGTGTCCCTTTGGGGATATCCAGACTTACAGGCCCATTCAAGGCGGGTATTTCTACGCGGCAACCGAGGATAGCTTGTACAAAGGAAATCTTTTGGGTATAGATGAGGTCTTGGCCTTGGCGGCGGAATGTTTTGTCTTGCTCCACGCTAATGACCACATACAAGTCTCCGGGAGGGCCTCCGTTGATGCCCGGCTCACCTTCATTGCGCACACGAAGACGCGTGCCCGTATCAACACCGGCAGGCACGCGGACGGACAGTTCGCGTGTTTCTGTGATGATACCTTGTCCGGTACAGCGAGGACAGGGCTTTGCGATAATTTTACCTTCGCCTCGGCATATGGGGCACGGCGTAGATATTTGGAAAAAGCCCTGCGCACGACGCACTTGGCCTGAGCCTCCACACTGCATACACGTCTCCGGCGAGGTGCCGGGCGCCGCGCCGGAACCGTCACATTCGGGACAAATGGCACGCTTGGGAAGTTTTAAGGTCACTTCATCGCCGCGGGCGGCTTGCATAAAGGAAATACTCAGGTTGTAGCGAAGGTCACTGCCCACCATTGGGCGATTGCGGCCTCCGCCTCCGGAAAATCCAAAGAGGTCGCCAAAGATATCACTAAAGTGAGAGAAGACATCCTCTGTACTGCCAAAGCCGCCGGCGCCGGCGCCTTGTACGCCTGCATGACCAAAGCGATCATAGCGGGCGCGTTTTTCATCGTCTCGCAGGACGTCGTAAGCCTCGGCCGCTTCCTTAAACTTTTGTTCTGCCTCGGGGTTGTCGGGATTGCGGTCGGGGTGATATTGCATGGCAAGGCCACGATAGGCCTTCTTGATTTCCTCAGCAGAGGCAGACTTGCCTACTCCTAGAACTTCGTAATAATCTCTTTGACTCATGCTTGGGTGCCAAACTTTATTAAAAGAATAGTTAAAAGCACGCCACTTTCGGTGGCGGGCGCCTGTGTTTACGCTTTGTGCGTACGAAGAAAAAGGACAAGCGTTTAAAAAATGCTAAAATTTGTCGTCTTCTGCATCGTCATCATCATCATCATCCGTATAGGCTGTTGTATAGGGATTTGTACGCGAAGTGAGATTCTCAGAGAAGAAGCTGTCTTCGGCGAAAGTTTGTGGTGGCGCGTCATAAGAAGCAGGGGAATCATGGTGCTTTGCTGTGCTCATATCATAGCCATTAGCATCATCGTGGGCAGCGGCGTCATATTCGGCGGCCGCGCCGGCTGCATCTTCATGTGCTAGATCGTCGCTGTCGTCCACGTAGACTTCGCTAAAGGCGCGTGCGTTGTCATGCGCACCATTATTGCTATCGTCATGTCCATCGTCGTCGGCCTCATCTGCGGCTCTGTCATAAGCTGCAAGGTCCATAGCTTGTGCCTGTGCCAAGCGCGCATTCGCAGCGCTTATATCGGGCACTTCAACGATATAATCATCAGTTTCATAGCTGTCTGCATCATAACCGGCTATGTGACGTTTTGTGCCGTCAGACGGGGTAAAGTAGGAAAGATCTTCAGGTAAAATCTTCCCCGCAGCAATTTCGCGCAAGGCAGTCACAACTTCTTTATTGCGTGTATCCACAAGACTTTCGTAGCCTTCACGGTACTGATAAACGCGTTTGATGGTCATTTGCACAAGCAAAAACCTATTATCCACGCGTTCTTGGCAGTCCTCGACTGTAATACGTGCCATAAAATTTCTCCGTATTATTAGGTAATATAGATTCATTCTCCCCTTTGTCCAGTGGGGAAAATGTTTTTCTGCGATTTTCGTTACACGCAATGGAGCCACAAAAGAGCAAATGCCCTTCATATGGATATAGGCGCGAGTGTGTTCATTTACAGGTCGGACATAATATACACACACAATTCTAGAGTCAAGGTTTTTTATTAAAAAAAATTTTTCACTTTTTTATGGCGACAAAGTCCGAAAATTCAACACTATACATGCATACTCAAGAACAAAAAAATCCCGAAAACAATAGCCAGCATAATTTTTATTTCGCATTGACAGCACCTTAAATATTTTCTAGAAGAAAAGCTATGGGAAAACCCATATACAAAGCACGCCCCAACACGCGTGCCATATATCTTATTTTGGAGAAAAAAAATGAAAACACATATCATCAAATATATCTTGTGCCTCTGCCTACTCTGCGGCTTTGCCAGCACGGCAAAGGCAGCAGAAGCCACAGCTCCCGACGGCACAAAAAAAATGTCCATGAGCCCCGATGAACAAGCTATTGCCACCTTCATGAACAAAGACATGGCCGCCGCTTGGCAATCCAACAAACCGGGGAAAGTCCTCGGACTCTACAGCGACTCCGAACCCGTCATGTGGTTCGACGGCACTAATGGCAAAACCATCACAGACAAAGCCGCTAAGGAAAAAGAGCTCCAAGCCTTTTTTAAAAAGCACAAAGTCCTCAGCTTCACTGCCGGCAATGTCGTAGTGACAAAAATTGACGACTCCCTCGGTTTTGTAACCACAGGACAAAAATTGCTTGTGGCTGACCTCAAAACAGGGGAAGAAGTCGAAGTCAACATACAAGCCATGTACGAAGTGCTCAAAGAAAATGACGGAAAATGGCGCGCACACCGCGAATTTACCTTCATGGACGACGCAGACACCATGAGCAGCGCTGGCCTCTAACACTGTCAGGGGGAGAGGAAACAAAAACATCTCCTCTCCCCCGCATAAAAAAGGAGAACCTATGTTCTGTAATCAATGCGAACAAAGAGCCACAGGCAAAGACGGCAAAGACGACGGCTGTACACGACGCGGCGTGTGCGGCAAAAGTGACAGCCTCGCAAGCCTACAAGACTCCCTTATCTATGCCCTGCGCGGCTTTGCCGCAGCATCCCTTAAAGCCGAAGAAGATGACGAAGCCAACCTCTTCCTTGTCGAAGCACTCTTTGCCACACTCACAAATGTCAACTTCTCAGACGATGCCATCATAAACGATATCCGCACAGCCATCACATGGACACGCCACTTTCAAGGCGAAGACACCAAAAATGAAGTAGAAGAGCAAGCCGCCGTAGACGCCATCTTGCAAAGCAACAACAGCACCATACACTTTTCAGAAAATGAAGACGTGCGCTCCGCCATGCAAACACTCCTCTATGGTATCAAGGGTCTTGCCGCCTATACAGTACACGCCGCCGTCCTTGGAAAACGCGACCCTGCTATTTTCCAATTCATCAAACGCGCTCTCGTTGCCGGCATGCCAGATGACGAAGGGAAACTCCAAGAACTCACCCTCCCCCAATGGCTTGAACTCTTGCTTGAATGTGGCACCATCAACATCCGCGCCATGGAGCTTTTAGAAAAAGGACACACAGAACACTTCGGACACCCCGTCCCCACACCTGTCAACCTTGGACATCGTGCAGGCAAAGCCATCGTCGTTTCAGGACACGACCTGCTCTTCCTTCACGAACTTCTTAAACAAACTGAAGGGACAGGTATCAACATCTATACACATGGGGAAATGCTGCCGGCGCATGGATATCCAGTTCTCAAAGCCTTCCCTCACCTTGCAGGGCATTATGGCACCGCATGGCAAAACCAACAAAAAGAACTGCAACACTTCCCCGGCGCTGTCCTTTTCACGACAAACTGTATTCAAGACCCTAAAAATTATGCTGAAAATGTCTTCACAAGCGGCGTTGTCCGCTTCGAAGGACTCACTCACTGTCCCGATACGACCTTCTCTGCTGTTATCGTCAAAGCACAAGAACTACCCGGCTTCGAAGAAGATCTCGACGGCGCAACAGTCACCGTTGGCTTTGGACAACAAACACTTCTCAACGCTGCCCCACAAGTCTTAGAAGCTGTGGCACAAGGCGCCCTTAAACACATCTTTGTCGTAGGTGGCTGTGACGGCGCCAAGCCCGGACGCAATTATTTCACAGAATTTGTAGAAAAAACACCCAATGACACGCTCATCCTCACTCTCGGCTGCGGCAAATATCGCTTCTTTGACAAAGATCTAGGCATGCTCGGCCCCTTCCCACGCCTTATGGACGTAGGCCAATGCAATGACGCCTACGTCGCCGTCAAAGTAGCACTCGCACTTGCAGACGCGCTCAAATGCACTGTCAACGACTTGCCACTCTCCCTTGTCATTTCATGGTACGAGCAAAAAGCTGTTGTCGTCTTCCTAAGTCTTCTTGCTCTAGGCGTCAAAAACATCACCCTAGGACCTTCCCTACCAGCCTTTATATCCCCAAATATCTTAAACATACTCATAGAAAAATGGGGCGTTCGTGCGGCAGGAACAGCAGAAAGCGACTTAAAGCTTCTACTCAAATAAGCATAAAAGCTCCTGTTGCGTGAGTTGTTTTTTTAAGATTTTTCGAAATATTTGTGGGGGGAAACTTTTTTTGGGAAAAAAAAGCTTTCCCCCCAAACCCCCCTTCAAAAAAACCATCTGTTTAGCTAGACAATCGGCGCTCTCGAATGGAAGAGTGAAAATGATCCTTTGTATTTTTTACAAAAAACTCTGTTTTGACCTTTCAGAAGAGTGACAAAATGCAAAAGAATTTATTTAGAAACACCCCCTAGACAATCGGAGCTGTCGAATGAAGAATACGAAAGCTGTTTTGAGCTAAGCTAAGATAGTAAATTTACTTCTATTGCTTGACAGTGTTTTTTCTTCTTAGTTAAACAGTTCGCTTACTTGCCTTCTTCAAAGCATATGGCAGCAAGCAAAAGAATTTACCTAGAGGCTGTCGCCACACAAACTTCCCTTCCCCGCAAAAAATTTTACATCTATTCAGCAAGCATCGGCTTTCATGGCACAACACGCAATACGGGGTGAGTACAAAATTCTTTGCACGCACCCCGAAATAATTTTATAAGCGTATCTGACTAAAAGGGCATATTACGCACTTGTTCCCATGTATAGCCGAACTGCGTTTGCATGCACATGGAGAAATATTCATTGTCGGATGCTTGCGCCATATTTAAGTCGGGATCGTCCATTTCCCGTGCTTGCTTAAGGCAAGATTGACTGGCGGTCTGCATGAGTTGTTGATCGGGCGTCATAGGTTTTTGAGGGGCGCAAGCCATGAGGCCGGCGGCAAGAGTGCTTATCAAAAATATACGTGTATATGACATGGATAGTCTCCTTTAGTTATAGGTCATAAAGCCTTTCACAACGCACAAGACGCATAAGGAACGTGTGGCTTTTTTCAGTTCAACTATACATGTTTTTTTATCTTTGACCAGAGAAAAATCACAAAAAAGTCAATATTTTTAATGAGTAACAAAATACAATTCAGCAAAAAAAAAGCGCAGGAGTCATAAAAAACTCTGCGCATCCTATACTTATCCACAAAAAACAAGAAAATAAACTTTACCAGTTTTTTTATCACTCAAAAAAGACAAGAGCCTCACACCACTCAAAGGCTATTCAACAAGCCTTTCAATATATCCATGAGGGAGTGCCAACTACGAGTTAAACAGGTGGTTTTTTTGAAGGGGGGGTTTGGGAGGGAAACTTTTTTTTCCCAAAAAAAGTTTCCCCCCCAGGTGTTTTAAAAAAAATCCTTGAAAAAGCAAACTACTAGAGCCAGGCATCAAGCCATTCTTGCCATGTGCCTTGACGTTTTTCGCGTTTTTCCTCGCTTTCTTCCTCGGTGTATTCGAGATAGGCGGCGAGACTTTTTTCTTTGGCGTGGTCTACAACATTCGGAACATCTTTGAAGTTATCGACAATGTAGGTGTAGCGGCGCCATGCTGGACCGTATTTGCCCATGTTGTAGAACACATCTGCTATGTAGAGTTCATGTTCTGCCATGAGTCTACGTAGTTCTTTCATGTGTTCAGGGGCGGCGACGGCGTATTCAACATCGGGATAGCTTTGTAGTAAGCGTGCAAAATACTCGT
>CAYJHT010000138.1:0-6169 GCA_964369615.1 uncultured Desulfovibrionaceae bacterium | reverse complement strand
CCCCCCGCAAAAAAGAAAAATAAAAAACAGTTTTTAGATTTTACAAGGCACTAGTGCTTTGTAAAATCTAAAAGTTTTCTCCCAAGTGTCTTTCAGAAAAATTTAGGGAAACGCTGATTTAATCGAATTTTTGTTCTTTAACAAGGAAAGCGAATTTCGAGAAGCACGCGGTATATTAGACATATATAAGTGTTTCGCGAGATGAGCTTGACGCAGTTAAAGGACAAAAAGGCATTAAATCAGCGTTTCCTTAGATCAAAAATACTATCTTACCATCCATGACTTCCGACGAGGTCTACAAAGACTGCGGCGCCCATGTCTTTGACGATGACGGAGCCGTGTTCACGGCGCACGCTCATAAGGCGTTGTGCGCGTTTTTCTTCTCCGACGGGGATAAGGAGCATGCCATCGCGTTCAAGTTGTTGGACGAGGGGTTTTGGGATGGTGGGGCCGCCTGCTGTGACGAGGATGCGGTCAAAGGGGGCTGCTTCCTTCATGCCGAGGGTGCCGTCGTCCCTCTTCATATAGATGTGGCGTAATTGCAATTTTTCTGTGAGCAATGTGCGTGTTGCGTAGTAGAGTTCGGGGATGCGCTCTACGGTGAATACCTTGCAACCGAGCAGGGAGAGAATAGCGGCTTGATATCCGGAGCCTGTGCCGACTTCAAGAACGCGCATCCCCGGTTTGAGTGAGAGGAGCTGTGTCATGAGAGCCACTGTTGACGGCTGAGAGATTGTTTGCCCATAGCCAAGGGGCAAGGGCATGTCTTCGTATGATTGCAGTCGAAAGGCTTCTTGGACAAATTCGTGTCGGGGCAGGGTATTCATGGCTTCGAGCACGGCTTTGTCGGTGATGCCTTTGTGTTCTCTTAAGTAGCGTACCATGGAGGCACGCAGTATGCGGGGATCTGGCGAAGCTCTTCTGTGCATATATTCCTAGGAGCCTTTTGGGCTGGCAAGAGTTTTTATCTGAACCCTGTTCAAGCAAATTTTCTCAAACAAGTCAAGAAAAATGAGGGTCGCCATAATCTTGGTTGCAAAAAGTCTATAAAAATCAAATATGTTTGTAAATATTTCGTGTGTATGGATTCTGAAAAACAACTGTTTGACAAAAAAGGTTGATGTGTGGCACTTTTATAAGATGTTCTGCGTGAAGCATGCGTCAGCTCTTTTGCCAGTGCGCTATATTTCTTGCAGAGTTTTTTGGGAGACGCTTTTTTGTGTTCGCGTCTTTGTGATCGCCCCTTTGTGATTACGGACGGGCATGGTGTAAAATTTTCTCACTAATTATTTGATGGAGTTTTTCATGAATAAGATGAAATCCCTCTTATTGGCACTTCTTGCATTGACGCTTTTTGCAGGAAATGCCTTGGCAGAGGATGTCATTCGGCTTGGTGTTCCCGGAGCACATTCTGGTGATTTAGCTTCCTATGGTTTACCCACACTCAACGCAGCCCAGCTTGTGGCCGATGAGTACAATGCCAAAGGTGGCATCATGGGTAAGAAAATTGTTGTTGTGCCACAAGACGATCAGTGTAAGCCTGAAATGGCAACAAATGCCGCAACGAAGCTTGTATCTGATAAGGTAGACGTTGTGCTTGGTCACATTTGTTCTGGTGCGACAAAGGCTGCTTTGCCTATCTATACTGACGTAAAACTTATTGCAATTTCTCCATCTGCCACAACTCCCAGCTTGACTACGAGCGGTGACAATCCTTATTTCTTGCGCACCATTGCCAATGACAATGTGCAAGCGCGTCTTTCTTCCCAATTTGTTGTTGATGGTTTAAAAGCAAAGAAAATTGCTATTTTGCACGACAATGGCGAATATGGTAAGGGCTATGCCGAAACAAACAAGGAAATCCTTGAGAAGATCGACGGCGTTGAGATTGTTCTTTTTGAAGCTGTAAACCCTGACGCTGTGGACTATAGCGCCACCGTTCGCAAGCTCAAAAGAGCCAAGGCTGACGTGATTATTTTCGGCGGCTATCATCCGACAGCTTCCAAGCTTGTACAGCAAATGGCACGCGATCGTGTGCGCATTCCCTTTGTCGCTCCTGACGGCGTGAAAGACGATACCTTCATTAAGATGGCAGGCAAGGACGCTGAAGGCGTGTATGCTTCTAGCGCCAGCGACACAAGTTCCTTGGATATTTACAAAGAAGCGCGTACACAGCATTTGAAGAAGTTTAATGCCGAGCCGGGCGCTTTCTTCTACACCGCATATGCTGCGGCGCAGGCACTTTTGAACGCTGTTGACAAGTCTCAAAGCACCGATTCTGACAAGCTCTTGGAAGTTTTGCGTACACAGCGCGTAGAAACTCCTGCTGGTAACATCATGTTCAGCAAAGAGGGCGATTCCCTCGGCGTAGGTCTTTCTATGTTCCAAGTGCGCAATGGTAAGTATGTGGAAACAAAGCACATGATTATTGTTGACTAGTAGTATTATTTTCAAGGGGTGTGCGATGAAAGATTTTGCACGCCCCTTATGTAGTTTTTATGTGGAGAAAGTGGGTGGCGGATGGACATACAATATTTTATAGAGCTTTTTTTTGGCGGCTTGACTCGCGGCAGTATTTATGCGCTCATTGCCCTTGGTTATACCTTGGTATACGGCATTATTGAGCTTATCAACTTTGCGCACGGGGAAATTTACATGATTGGCGCCTTCACTGCCTTTGTGGTGGCGGGCGTTCTTGGCATTATGGGTTTTCCGGCCTTGGGTATTTTACTCATTGCTGCTCTTGTGGCCATTCTTTGGTGTGCGGCCTATGGTTTTACTGTAGAGAAGGTCGCTTATAAGCCTTTGCGCGGCGCACCGCGTCTTTCGCCGCTTATTTCTGCCATCGGCATGTCAATATTCTTGCAAAACTATGTCATCTTGGCGCAGACGTCGGACTTTGTTCCCTTTCCAAGATTGCTCCCTGAAATGGAATTTCTTTATGAGTGGGATATTATGGGTTCAAGTGACTTCATGATCCTTGTGACAAGCACCATTGCTATGGTGGCGCTCACGCTTTTTATTCGTTTTACGACCATGGGTAAGGCTATGCGGGCGACGGCGCAGAATAGAAAAATGGCCTTGCTCCTAGGTATTGATGCCGACCGCATCATCTCTTTGACATTTATCATAGGTTCCAGCCTTGCCGCTGTAGGCGGTGTGCTCATTGCTTCGCACATGGGACAAGTGAACTTTGCCATAGGTTTCTTGGCGGGTATTAAGGCCTTTACGGCTGCGGTTCTTGGGGGGATTGGTTCTATCCCCGGCGCCATGCTTGGCGGCATTGTGCTTGGTTTGTGTGAGAGCTACACGACGGGCTATTTTTCCGGCAATTATGAAGACATGATTGCCTTTGCCATTCTTATTTTGATTCTTATTTTCCGTCCTGACGGCATCCTTGGCAAGGCCAAGGTACAAAAGGTATAGGGGGCGACTATGAATACCATCGTAAAATCCGTCATTGTGGCGCTTTGGTTCATGGTGCTGACCTTTCCCCTTATGGGTATCAAGGTCAACGCTGTGGATCAGGTGATATTGTGGCGTTTTGACCGCGTCGCCTTCCTTGGCATAGGTATTTTTGTCTTGGCTTTGCTGTGGCATTATTGCTTTGCGCGTAAAGCGCGGGGTGAGGCCATTATTCCGGTGCCAGAGGCGGTAACGTCGGCATTGTCTTCATTTATGGACAATGCGCTTATGAAGCGCGGCTTCTTGGGTCTGGTGCTTCTTGGGCTTGTGGTTATGCCTCTTGTAAGCTCCATGTATCAAACAAATATTATGATTTCTGCCTTGCTCTATGTGATGCTTGCGCTTGGCTTGAATATTGTTGTGGGCATTGCGGGTCAGCTTGTTCTTGGCTATGTGGCCTTTTATGCTGTGGGTGCCTATACATATGCTTTGCTTAATCAATTCTTTTCCATGGGTTTTTGGATTTGTTTACCCTTGGGCGGTTTTGTGGCTGTGCTCTTTGGTTTTGCGCTTGGTTTTCCTGTCTTGCGTTTGCGCGGCGACTATCTCGCCATTGTGACGCTGGGCTTTGGGGAAATTGTACGCATATTCTTGCAAAACTGGAGCGATGTCACGGGCGGCCCGCGTGGTATTTCAAACATTCCGCCACCAAGCTTTTTTGGGATGGATTTTGACCTTGCCACTAATACCATCTACATTTTTTATCTCGTCTTGGTTGCTGTACTTGTGACTATTCTTATTATTTCGCGTATAAAAAATTCTCGTGTGGGTCTTGCCCTACAAGCCTTGCGCGAAGACGAAATAGCCGCTGAGGCCATGGGCGTTGATATTACCAAGGTGAAGCTTTCAGCCTTTGCACTTGGTTCCTGCTGGGCTGGTTTTGCAGGCGTAATTTTTGCGGCAAAGACCTCCTTTATCAATCCTGCCAGCTTTACCTTTATGGAATCCGCCATGATTTTATCTATGGTGGTGCTTGGTGGCATGGGTTCCATTACGGGTGTGGTGCTTGCGGCGCTAATACTTATCTTGGTACCGGAATATTTACGCGCCTTTTCAGAATACAGAATGCTTATCTTTGGGGCGGTCATGGTGCTTATGATGATTTTTAGACCGCAAGGACTTGTGACGAGCGAGCGGCGGCGTTATACAGTGCCAAATGCTGACGATAATGCTCCGCAAAAAGGAGAGGGTGCCGCATGAAAACAATTCTTGAAGTAAATTCACTGTCGAAAAATTTCGGCGGTTTACGCGCACTCAACGACGTTGACCTTGTGGTGAACGAGGGGGAAATCGTCGCTCTTATTGGCCCCAATGGTGCAGGAAAAACGACCTTCTTTAACTGTATTACAGGCATTTATGAGCCGACAGAGGGCGATGTCTACTTGCACACAAGCGCAGGGGAAAAACACCGTTTGAACGGACAAAAGCCCCACTTTGTGACGCAACTTGGCATGGCGCGTACCTTCCAAAATATCCGCCTTTTCTCCGAAATGAGCGTCCTTGAAAATGTCATGATTGGTCGCCATTGCCGCACGAAGGCAGGCATTCTTGGCGCCATATTGCGCGACAAGGCCACACGCAAAGAAGAAGAGAATGTTATAGAGTATAGTTATAACCTTCTAAAAACATTGCATTTAGCAGAGTTCTATGACGAAAAAGCAAAAAATCTATCCTATGGTGTGCAGCGCCGCTTAGAAATTGCGCGTGCCATGGCGACAGAGCCGCACCTGCTTCTTCTCGACGAACCCGCCGCCGGCATGAATCCGCAAGAGACATTGGAACTCGAAGAGCTGGTGCAAGAAATTCGTGAAAAGTTCAAACTCTCTATCTTGCTTATTGAGCATGACATGTCCATGGTCATGTCCATGTCCGACAGGATATATGTGATGGAATACGGGTCACGCATTGCCACGGGCACGCCTGAAGAGGTGCGTAATAATCCTGTGGTTATTAAAGCATATCTTGGGGAGGATGACCATGCTTGAGCTTCGTAATGTACAGACCTTTTATGGCAATATCCAAGCCTTGCGCGATGTGAACTTGACCATCAAACAAGGGGAAATCGTGACGCTCATCGGCGCCAACGGCGCTGGCAAGAGCACGACGCTCATGACCATTTGCGGCGTAAACCCTTTGCGTTCCGGCGAAGTGCTCTTTGAAGGCAAGCCCCTTCACACCTTGCGTCCTCATGAAATTGTGCGACTCGGTGTCAGTCAAGTGCCGGAGGGACGTTTGATTTTTCCCGACATGTCCGTCCAAGAAAACATTGATCTTGGTGCATTCCTACGCTCTGACAAGGAAGAAATAAAGCGTGACCAAGAATATGTCTTTAGCCTCTTCCCCATCCTCGCAGAGCGTCGCCGTCAAATGGGCGGAACGCTCTCCGGCGGTGAGCAGCAGATGCTTGCAATTTCTCGTGCACTTATGGCGCGTCCACGCCTGCTCCTTCTCGACGAGCCTTCCCTCGGTCTTGCGCCCATTATTATCCGTCAGATTTTCGGCATCGTGGAGAAAGTCAACGCAGACGGCACGACAGTCTTCCTCGTAGAGCAAAACGCAAACCAAGCCCTACGCGTCGCACACCGAGGCTATGTCATGGAAAACGGCCGTATCGTCATGGAAGACAGCGCAGAAGCCCTTCTTTCCAGTAAAGAAGTACGCGAGGCATATTTGGGGATTTAAGCTTTTTTTGTTTTTTTGTTTT
>CAYJHT010000137.1:0-6239 GCA_964369615.1 uncultured Desulfovibrionaceae bacterium | reverse complement strand
TTTCTTCAGAAAAGGTTTCCCCCTCCCCCAGCTTGTGAAATATCCGGGCTAGGCAGTTGGCACTTTTTAATGGGAAAACTCTACCTTTAAAGTGTTTTTTCGAGAAAAGAACGTGTTTCCAAGTAATTCGTGGTTTTTCCCATCCAATGCTGCA
Organism: uncultured Desulfovibrionaceae bacterium; assembly: GCA_964369615.1. Lineage (GTDB taxonomy): Bacteria > Desulfobacterota > Desulfovibrionia > Desulfovibrionales > Desulfovibrionaceae > CAYJAD01. The sequence goes on along the minus strand of CAYJHT010000137.1, from coordinate 6,085 downwards.
TCTGCTTTAACGCCTGCCCCACAAACATATCAAGCCCATCTTGGACTTGCCAGCCAGCTGTACGGGCTTCACGCAAAAAACGCGTCTCTAAGGGATTATATACCAGATCATAGGCAAGACCGGGTGCTTTATGAAAGGCCTGCGAAGGATATGGGCTCTGCTCTGCGTGTACGCCTTCCATCCCTAAAGGAGTCGTATTTATAATCCATTGGGCGCATATTTCACTGCGCATCTCCCACGCAAGATGCTCTATACCATAGTGCTCTGCCAAGATGTGCGCGCGATGCGCATCGCGATTGCAAATATAAATACGTTCCACCCCCAATGATTGCAAACCAGACACAACAGCACGGGCAGCACCACCAGCTCCCAATATCAATGCAGATCGAGGCACTCGTCTTGTCTGAAGTGGCAAAAGAAAACCGTCCACATCTGTGTTCTCCCCACACAACTTGCCCTCACGCCAATAAAGCGTATTGACAGCACCAATTTTTGCAGCGCGCACGCTCACCTCATCAAGCAAAGGCATTATCGCTTCCTTGTGGGGTATGGTCACACACACGCCTTTTATGCCTAAAACTCGTACAGACTTGACAAAATCTGCAAGGCCTTCAGGTAATACAGGCCATGCCAAAAAAAGCGCTTTGTGCCCTAAAACATGAAAAGCCCAATTATGCAAGGCAGGACTGCGACTGTGCCCTAAAGGATGTCCGATGATACCATACAGTGCCTGTTGTTCCATAGTTTCTTCCTCAACTGATTATATAAAACGCCTATATTCACAGTGAAAGTACAATTTTTCTTGCTTCGCGTCCTTACAAAAGGCAAAGGAGACTTATTTATAAAAAACAACTCTTTTACACAGAAAACCTGCTAATATATGTTTTTAAGACCTATCCCGACAAGAACTATTCCACCTATTATATAAGCATATTGAGCTAATTTTGTATTGTTTTGCAAAAGCCTGCGGCTGAGGAACATAGCACAAAGCGTCATAAGAGCACATACGATACCGATAATTATGGCAGGCATCCATATCTGTATACCTTGTGCAGCAAATGTCGTCCCTACAGCAAGCGCGTCGATACTCGTGGCAAAGGCAAGACTGAGAAGGGTAAGGCCAGTAGTGGGATCAGCATTGTTTTTTGCGTAAGTGTCTTTACTGTCATTGTATGTATAGCCCTCCCAGAGCATTTTCCCGCCTACTGCCGCCAGCAAGAGGAAGACGATTATATGGTCATATGCAGCGACATAATCGTGTATTGTGCTGTAGATATTGCTATAAAGAAAGAAGCCCACAAGGGGCATAAAAAATTGAAAAAAGCCAAATACAGCAGACATACGACTTATCTGCTTCCATGAGATACAGCCCTGCATACTCACTACCAAGGCGACAGAAAAAGCATCAGCTGCCAAGGCCATTGCAATAACACATATTTCAAAAAAAGACATACAGTTCTTAACTTGTCAAAAAGTTCAAATATTTTTATGTTTTTTGCAGCATGCGTTCTTTTTCGATTGCATGCTCTAGTTCACCTAAAGCTTCGCACACGGATTTGGGCACAAGAGCAAGCGAGCATTTGGGACACGTAAACAAGGACACGGCAAAGCTACTGTCAAGGTAGGTAGCCTGCACGCAGTCTTCTTCTACGGGGCATTTGCATTGCGTGCAAAGCCACTGTCCTGTTTTGGACGTATCCTTTGAAATATCAGTCATATGTTCCTCTTAAACAAAGTAAGATCAGGGCAGGTAAGGCACTGCTCTCACTTTGCGAAATTTTGTATTACATCAAAGAAGATAAGCTTGTTTTTCGGGCGTACAGAAAGACATAAACAACAGAATATACGTGTAAAATCTGGCGCCAAGACGAGCAACAAGCGCATATATGGCCAGCGCCTCATTTTGCAGGGCAAGGTTTTCTTTACGCATTGATTCAATCACTTTTTTAGCTTTGCCATACAAAGCTCTGATTGTCTAGAGGTAGTCAATGAGCATATCAAAGGACAGGCATAAATACAAAAAAATTAACGATAGCCATGGTGTCTTGTCACTGCGAAAAAGGCTCTTAAATGAAATGCCGCTTTTAAAAAACACCTTTTCAAAACTTCCATTAAAAAGCGCTAACTGCATGGTTAAACAGATGTTTTTTTTAAGGGGAACCTGCCCGAAGGGTGCCTAAGGCATAGCCCTTAGCGAGGAACGAGCCTCAGGGATACAGAGAGCAGAGCTGTGGGGGGGGAACTTTTTTCCCAAAAAAAAGTTTCCCCCCACAAGTTTTTCAGAAAAATAAAACAAAGTTTTAATAAAAACCAATTTAAATAAGGATTTTTTTGCAATTGTGTATATTCTTCTAGACTTCCGTGAAAAGGTCTGATATCTTTTGATTTGCATTCGACGCACTTCTCATTTTTCTCATGCATTTTAGCTCTGCTTTTTTGATTTTCATGTCTTTATGCCTTAGATTCTCGCTATTATCGAGTTTATTGCTGCATCCATGCCTGATGGCTGATGCGCGCTCGACCAGATGGAACACACAAGGAGACAAGCATGTCATTCGTAAAAAAAGATACAACGCACACACAAGCTACAGAAAATCTCCTCATCACAGGCCACACAGGCGAAACTTCTCTCACACCCATTACTATGGGGCCACTCAGAGATTTTTGGCTCCACACAGGCTCAAAATGTAATTTGAATTGCCCACTCTGCCTTGAAAGTGCGCACTCACGCTCACAACGCGTGGAACACCCCACCTTCCAAGAAGCTGAACACCATATCTTTGAGGCTCTCGAACAAGGCGCACAAAGATTGTGCTTCACCGGTGGAGAACCCTTCGTTTATCCGGAATTTATAAAAATTTTAGGCGCAGCACTCAACTATCGTCCTTGCCTTGTTCTCACAAATGCCACAGAACCCATAGAAAGTTATCTGACCGAGCTTGCGTCCTTCGCCATTCGTATGCACCCATTACACATACGCGTAAGCATTGACTATCCCTTCGAATCCGCCCACGATCGCATCCGTGGCAAAGGCGCCTTCCAACGCACACTGCGCAATTGCGCGCGACTTGAACGCCTAGGGCACCATATATCCATTGCACGACGTCAAAGCCCGCATGAAAACGCTCATGATGTCAACGCGCAATACAGAAAAATCTTTCATGACTTTGAATTAGCTGAATCAACCCCACTCGTCTCCTTTCCTGAATTATCCCCTTCAACACTCCCACTCGACGCGCAAAGCCTGCACATGCGCGGCAAAGTCCCAACAAAACAAGAACAATGTGCCTCTCTCATGTGTACACATTCCATGATTGCAGCAAAAAAATATGGCAAATTCTGTATATATCCTTGCTTTTTAACCCATGATGACGAAAGCTTTCTCCTTGGACAAAGCCTCGCAGAAGCCAGCGAACACACAAGCATTATACCAAATCATAGACGATGCCAAACCTGTCTTGCTCAATGCCAAGCAAATGAATAAGAAAGGAAAAAACTTTCCGCCCTATAGTATATTAATTACGAGCCGAAATAAGTGGAAGAACTCTGCTTTTCATAGCAATATACACGAGCACAACTCACACGCACAAAACGACACTTGCGCCGTTTATCTGCACTGAGATTGATATTGGCTTCACGCTACAACTGTTTTTCGGAGGGATTTATGACCAGTAAGGTACGCATCATTCTTGGCTTTGCCGTGTTGACTTTCATGATTCTTTTACTTTCCATCATGGCCTATCGCTCATCAGGTGATTTTGCATCAAATCTACAAGAATTTGATAAAATGTATAAAGCAAACTCACTCACCTATCAAGCTGAAACAAACATCTTTCGCCTCGCCTATCACTACGAGCTCTTCATGGAAGGGCATGCGCAGAATGATAAAAGCAGGGTCGAAGAATCTGCACAAGGACTCATCAAAGGTAATAACAATTTGCTTTCCTTGGTAAATGCGCAAGACGCAAGTACAGTACGCACAAGCATGACAAACCTGAATACTTTCTCAACTCTTGTGCGTCAATCCATGGACAGCAATACCTCGCTCTATCAAGTATACGAAAAAGATTTTTTGCCCGCACGCTATAAAGTGCGCGATACCCTCGAAGTTCTCACAACCTTTGCCGCACAAAATAACGATATAGAACTCATACAAGCTGTGTTGCAATGCAAATACGATTTCGTCCTTTTTTCTGAAAACATCGCCTCCTTCGCACTGTCGCAAAACAAAACATTCTTGGATGTGGCAAAAAAAGCACTGGACGTTGCGCAAAAAAATCTGAAAACCTTTCTTAATCAGGTCGATGCGCGAAAAAACACTATCGATATGACCCTCGTAAACGCATTCAGAACCGCCCTTGACGACCTGCTGAAAGCCAATATGATCATCCAAGGATGGGCAGAGAAAATTGTACAAGTAGATACTGAAATTACAAACTTACGACAAACAATCTTGCGCGATACCATCGCTATAAACTTGCGTATATCTGACAATGCAGAATCAACATTTCAGTTACTTACAAAAAATACAGACGATGCCGTCACCGACAATATGATTGTCTCTTCTATCGCCGTAATTATCAGTATCCTCCTAGCAACACTTATTATAAGCGCCCTCACACGCACACTCAAACGCCTCGCCGAATATGCACAACACATCGCACACGGCAACTTCAATTATGACCCCAACACAAAGGAAAAAGGCGAAATTGGCCTCGTTGTCGATGGGCTTAAAGACATTACCACTGTCTTGATGCGCCTTATGAAACACTGTAAAAATACGACAAATAAAATATCCTCCGGCGCCCTCGCCTCACGCATGGATGCCCCGCGTTTTGAAGGAGAATTTAAAAACATCGCAAGCGTCATTAATGTCATGGCAGACTCATATATGACACACCTTGACAACCTGCCCGTAGGCATCCTCACAGGGACACCCGATGCGAAAATTGTCTTTATGAACAACACAGCAAAACAAATGGTGGGCGAGCAAAACGTCGAAGGCTCACACTGCGGCTCCCTCTTCAACTCTCCTGCCTGTCCTGACCCCTCATTATGTCTTGGCAGACGCGTCCTCGCACAAGGCACAGGAAGCATAAGCGGCGAAGCTACCTGTCTGCCAAAGGGCAAAAAACTCGAGCTTTCCGTCTTTGCTGTGCCCCTGAAAGATTTGGACGGCAAAGTTGTCACATACATGGAAATATTCACAGATATCACCACTCTCACAAATCAAAAACTCGCCATTCAAGATATGTCTGCACAAGCAAACGATATCGCAAATCGCGTAGCCTCAGCCGCAGAAGAACTCTCCGCACAAACCGATAGCATCGTCAATGGCTCAAATATGCAACGAGAACGCATAGAATCAACCTCAGCAGCAATGACAGAAATGAGCGCCTCCGTCGTAGAAGTTGCGCAACACGCCGTCTCCACCGCTGACCAAAGCGAACTCGTTCTCAAAAAAGCCAATGATGGTATCAAAGTCATCGCAAATATGGCCACTTCCATGGAAAAACTCATTGGCTCATCCGAAAATCTGCAAAATAATATGTCAGAACTCGACAAACTCGCTGAAGGCATCGATAGCATCATCAATGTCATCTCAGATATCGCCGACCAAACAAACCTCCTCGCACTCAACGCTGCAATCGAAGCAGCTCGCGCAGGTGAGGCCGGCAGAGGCTTTGCCGTCGTCGCCGACGAAGTACGCAAACTCGCCGAAAAAACCATGAGCGCCACTCAAGAAGTCGATACAAGCATACGCTCCATCCAAAACTCCAGCCGTGCAAACCAGCAAGAAGTAAGCGCCGTCACCGATAGCATCGCACACGCAGCGCAACTCGCAAAACAATCAGAAGAATCACTGAAAGAAATTGTCAGCGTGACAGGACAAACATCTTCAATGATTCAAGCAATCGCCTCCGCCGCAGAAGAACAAAGCGCAACCTCAAACGAAATAGCCTCATCCATGCACGATATCAATGCAGCCGTTAACACAACATCCGACGCAATTTTGCAATCCGCTGAAGCTATACGCGAACTGACAGGACAAGCACACGAATTACACGAAGTCATAGGACGTGTA
>CAYJHT010000136.1:0-6259 GCA_964369615.1 uncultured Desulfovibrionaceae bacterium | reverse complement strand
TTTTTGGGAAAAAAAGTTTTCCCCCACACCCCCCTTTCAAAAAAACCATCTGTTTAGCTAGACAATCGGCGCTCTTGAATGGAAGAATGAAAATGGTCTTTTGTATTTTTTACAAAAAACTCTGCTTTAACCCTCCAGAAGAGTGACAAAATGCAAAAGAATTTATTTAGCCCCCCCCCTAGCTAAGCAGTTGTTTTTTTGAAGGGGAAACTGCCCGAAGGAACATAGCAAAAAGTACGATACCATATAAACAAGGAAAAAGATATGAGCCAACACCTTGAACTTTCACCGTCCCCTCACCGTCCGCGACTGCCTTTAAAGTATCTTGTATCACTTGTTTTTATTTGTATACTTGTGGCATGCGCTCTTTGCATTTTATGGATATATTCTGGACGGATTGTTACGGACTCTGGTCTTATTCGCGTAGGGCTTGTGCCTGTGTCGACGTCCATGACAAGCACATTAACAGAAATTCTTGTCTTACCCGGTGAAAAAGTTCAACAAGGTCAACTCATCGCACGACTTGATGGTAAAGATTACTTACAGCAATATGCAGCAGCCTCTGCCCTTGTACACGGCAGCCTTGCGCGACAGACACCTGAGCAAAATGCCGCACGACTTGCAGAAATAAAAGCACTTGAGGAGCACCTTGTCCAGCAAATTGCACTGGCACGCCATGAGGAACATGCTGCACGCGTTCTTGTGGAGCAACACTCTATCGCACATGCACGCGCTCTTTTACATATGCGCAACACAAATGCCACACATGCACCGGCACACGAGCGCAATAAAGCTGTCGATGCAGAAGTGAAAGCGCGCCAACTCCTTGAACAGGCACAACAATTCTTTGAATATACAAGCCGCGGGCGCAGTGCCATTGAAGGTGAGTTACATAATATTCGCAATGACATAGCACACGCACGCAGACCGGAAAGCGCCCCTTATCATTCACAACAGAACCAAGGTACAGAAAATGCCCCTCATCTCATCCACGCACCCGTCACAGGCAATATGACAGACAATTTTCCGAATGTCGGCACCGTAGTGCAAAAAGATCAAGTGCTTTTTTCTATAGCACCGGAACGACAAGAGTCTATGACGGCAACCGCAGTTTTGTCCGCGCAGGAAGCTGATAAGATTACGAAAAATGCTTTGTGTTTTCTTCTTGCCCAAGATACGGATACGACACTGACAGGCACTGTAGACAAGGTTGTCACAACAGACGATCCCACAAATCGCGGCATCTACATTCAAGTAGATACTACAGGCTTGCCGAAGGATACGAGTTTTATGCAAGACATTCCTGCACGAGTGGTCTTTTGGGCGCATCCTTGGGCAGACATAGGCTTCCTCCATCCGCTTATCGTTCTTTTGAGCCTTATATAATGGGGTATAGTAGGCAAATTATGCAAAGAACGCGTCTTATTCTTGCCGTCAGTGGTGCAAGTGGCATGCCGCTTGCACACAGACTACTTACACACTTGCACGCCCTTCCCCATGTAGACACCCACCTTATTCTTTCCCGTGGTGCAGAGCGTGTTATGCTTGAGGAAGGCTTCAAGCAGAGGGAAGTATTTTCTCAGCTGGCGGATAAGGAATATGACGCCAACGATATGGCTGCAGGCCCTGCCAGTGGCTCATGGCAGCATGCAGGTATGATTATCTGTCCTTGCTCTATGAGTACACTCGGCTCCATTGCACACGGCTTTGGCAGCACCCTTATACACCGCGCCGCAGATGTGACATTGAAAGAGCGCCGTCCTCTCATCATCGTCCCTCGTGAAAGCCCCTATTCTGCTATACATTTGAGCAATATGCACACACTTTGTCAAGCAGGTGCCTGCATTATGCCCTTTCATCCGGCCTTTTATATTCAAGATACGAGCATCGAAGGCATGATGCAACATTTTTGTGGACGTATCCTTGACCACACAGGCATTGCCCATGACTTGTGCGATCGCTGGCAAAACAATCATTAAACACAAGAAAAGCCAAGAGATTTTCTTAAGCATAAAGACGCGGCCTTGCATGTGAAACATAGCACAATGCGCTCAAATAATAGGATTTAATTATCATTACAAACGCTTTTATCCGTTTGTATCACACCCTTCTTCGCTGTATATATCTCTCACCGACAGCGCACAAAAGCTTAGCATCTGCTGAGCATATATGCGCTGTGCCTTCTGTGGGCACACGTTGGAACTTACTTTCGACACTGAATGAGACTTTCTTGTTCAAATGACCTCTTGCGCTTCTCAAAGGAGATGTATATGCCTAGCTTAATGATGACTTCCCTTACCTTGTCCTCCATGCTCGTTCTTGCTATTGTTTTTTTCTGCTTCTGTGAGAAAAATAAATAAATCTTTTTTTTTACAGCATGACGCTCTCATCGTTTGAGCATGAGACCGCCGTCAACAAAGCCCTCAGAAAGTGCCTCTTTGCACCTTTCTGAGGGCTTTCTCATGCCTACCAATAATTCCCATGCACATTTGTTTTATTTCGTATTACAGTTATAAAGTTTAGTGTGTTATGAAAAGACTTGTGAGGGGAAACTTTTTTTCCCCAAAAAAGCTTCCCCCCACAAATTTTGCACAAAATAAATTAAAGTAAATTATTTTTTAAGCGTATCAGCAACGACCTTGCCGAAGTTACCGAGTTCTTTTATGACTGTAATGCCGGCATCTTCCATAGCGGCGATTTTGTCTTCACCGCGTCCTTTGGAACCGGAGATGATGGCGCCTGCGTGTCCCATGCGTTTTCCGGGAGGAGCGGTGAGCCCTGCTATGAAGCCGAAGACGGGCTTAGGATAATTTGTTTCCTTGATGTAGGCGGCGGCTTTTTCTTCGTTGTCGCCGCCGATTTCGCCGAGCATGCAGACAGCTTCGGTTTGTGGGTCATCGCGGAAGAGTTCGAGAAGATCGATGAATTTAAGGCCGGGGATGGGGTCACCGCCCATGCCTATGACGGTGCTTTGCCCGAGTCCTTGTGTGGTGAGTTGGTAAACAGCTTCATAGGTGAGGGTACCGGAACGGCTGATGAGTCCGATATTGCCTTGTTTATGGATGTAGCCGGGTTGGATACCAATTTTGCATTTTCCGGGGCTTATGAGGCCTGGGCAGTTTGGGCCTATGAGTTTTATGCCCTTGGCGTTGAGATAGGCTTTGCAGCGTACCATGTCGAGGACGGGGACGTGTTCTGTGATGATGACGACGAGTTTTATACCTGCGTCAGCGGCTTCGCAAGCGCCGTCAGCGCAGCCTGCGGCGGGGACAAAGAGAACGCTTGTATTTGCGCCTGTTTTTTCAACGGCTTCTTTCACGGTGTTGAATATAGGGACGCCTAGGACTTCTTGTCCGCCTTTGCCGGGGGTAACGCCTGCGACAATCTTTGTGCCATAGTCGAGCATTTGTTGTCCGTGAAATGTGCCTTCGCGTCCTGTAAGGCCTTGTACGACAACGCGGGTATTTTCATCAATTAGAATACTCATGTAAAGTGACTCCTTAGTGTGGGCTTTAGGACGCCTTTGTGAGTTCGGCGATTTTTGTGGCTGCTTCAATCATGGTGGCGGCTGAGACGATACTTATGCCGCTTTCGTTGAGGATTTGGCGTGCTTTTTCCACATTTGTTCCTTCCATGCGCACAACGACAGGCACAGTAAGCTGCATTTCTTTCACAGCTTGCACGACGCCTTCGGCGACAATATCGCAGCGCAGGATGCCGCCAAAGATATTTATAAGTATTCCGCGCACATTAGGGTCTGAGAGCATAACTTCAAAGCCTTTTTTGACCATTTCCACATTGGCGCCGCCGCCTGCATCAAGAAAGTTCGCAGGTTCTGCACCGGCTTGTTTTATGGCGTCCATGGTTGCCATGGCAAGTCCCGCGCCGTTGACCATGGTGCCAACGTATCCGCCGAGGCGCACGTAGTTTACGCCAAGCTCTGCGGCTTTACGTTCGAGTGGGTCGGCTTCGTCGGGATCTTCGAGCGCTTTTATGTCGGGATGACGTTTAAGCGCGCTTTCGTCGAAGTTCATTTTTGCATCAAGGGCGAGGATATTTCCTTCCTTATCGACGGCGAGGGGGTTGATTTCTACTTGTGTTGCGTCTTTTTCGACGCAGAGCTTCACAAGTTTTGTGATGAGTCCGACGCCTTGAGTAATTTGTGCGGGGGTGAGATTGCATCCGAAAAGGAGGTCACGCGCTTGGAAGGGCCAGACGACGTGTGCGCCGTCGAGTCTTGTGGTGAAGATGCGTTCAGGGTGTTTTTCCGCAACTTCTTCGATGTCCATGCCGCCGTCTGGTGAGGCCATGACGGTGAGGCATTCTGCACTGCGGTCGAGCACCACTGCCAGATAGAGTTCTCTTTCTATGGCTGTGCCTTGTTCTACCCAGATTTTTTTGACCTTTTGCCCTTCTGGACCTGTTTGGTGGGTAATGAGTTGCATGCCAAGAATGGCATCTGCGGCGGCTTTGACTTCATCCAAACTTTTGCACACTTTAACGCCGCCGCCCTTGCCGCGACCGCCTGCGTGAATTTGTGCTTTGACGACCCAGATGGGGCCTGGCAGGTGCTTTGCTACGTTCATGGCTTCTTCCACAGTTGAGGCAACGCCCCCTTGTGGTACGGCGACGCCGTAAGCTGCCATGAGCTCCTTAGCTTGATACTCATGAATATTCATACGATGTACCTTAGAGTGTTAGTAAGGTCAATGGGGAATGCGCCGTCCTTTTGAGCGACACATGACAAAAAGCCCGAAAAGACGAGTCTTTTCGGGCTTTCAACAAAGAATTTTAATCAACGAGAGGTCGCGCAAGATCCGCGCCCAGATGCAATGCCTTTTCATTATTGGCATGGAATGCAGGCGGGAACTTGTCTTTAAGAACTTTTTCCAAGGAATCCAGTGACACCACTTGGGTGAGGATTGCCAGCGCACCAAGAACAACGACGTTAAAGGCTTGCGCCTTGCCAAGTGTATCCATTATGGCCTCGTACATGCGCAAGGGTTTGCGAACGGCATCAATACGCGAGTCATAGGTCACAAGGTCGGGATCGTAGAGGCACAGTCCGCCCGGGCGGATAAGTGGCAAATACTTGCCCATAGATTCGTTTGTCAATGCAACCACATAGTTAGGCTGCATGATTTTTGGGTAATAGATAGGCCCGTCTGAAATGATCACATCTGAGCGCGTAGCACCGCCACGCGCTTCAGGCCCATATGATTGGGATTGAACAGCATTATGCCCTTCATAAGTAGAGGCCGCATCAGCTAAAAGAATCGCCATGGAAATGACGCCTTGTCCGCCGGAACCTGACATAAGAAAGCGATATTTTTCCATAATATCCCCCTAGCCCTTTGCCTTGGCTTGTACTTTGGCAATGATTTTTGCGTACTCTTCGCAGTATTCGGGACGTTCTATGTCACGGAAAATACCGCGCGTCATAAGACTTGGATCTTCTTCCAATTTCTTGGAACCAATAGGCACAGAGCCATCCCTATAGGATTGCATAAGTTCCACAGCGCCACCAATTTTGTTCTTACGTCCAAAATATGTGGGACATTGAGACATGATTTCCACCACTGAGAATCCCTTGTGCTGTATGGCTTTCTTAAGGATAGAAATACATTCTTTCACGTGGAAGGCTGTTGTGCGTGCCACAAAGGTGGCGCCGGCGCCAAGAGCTAAGTCGACAGTATCAAAGGCAGGATCGATGCTCGCATAGGGAGCCGTCGTTGCAAGAACGCCTTCTCCTGACAGAGGCGAATACTGTCCGCCTGTCATTCCATAGATACGATTGTTGAGCACTATGGCTGTCATGTCGATATTGCGCCGACAAGCATGGATGAAGTGATTGCCGCCAATGGCTGTCGCATCGCCGTCACCCATGGGGACGATGATATTAAGCTCTGGACGTGCCATTTTAAGGCCTGTCGCGCAGGCAAGTGCGCGTCCGTGCATGGTATGCATGGTGTGGAAATCCACGTAGCCAGAGATACGCGCAGAACACCCAATGCCAGAAACCATTGACATATGGTCAGGGTCACACCCAAGCTCATCCACCGCATGAAGTATGGCGTTGAGAATGGTTCCATGTCCACAGCCCGGACACCAGATGTGCGGGAAAAAGCGTTCGCGGATATATTTCTTGAAAGACATCTTAGAACCCCCTTCCTTCGATGGTGCGCATGACGGCGCCAATATCGCGCGGCGTCACGAGCATGCCGTCCATACGGTTCACAAGGAAGACGCGGTCAGGATT
>CAYJHT010000135.1:0-6399 GCA_964369615.1 uncultured Desulfovibrionaceae bacterium | reverse complement strand
GGAAACTTTTTTTTCCCAAAAAAAGTTTCCCCCCAAGTGTCTTTCAACACAATCTTTATTCTCAGCTTTTTTTCAGAGCATCAATAAGGGTAGAAAGCTTTTGAATTTGCGTTGTCAGTTCTTGAATGGCCTGCGTTGCGCGCGCCATAGAGTGTGACGTTTCACTTGCTATCATATTGCTTTGTGTCACGGAGTTTGCAATTTCTCCTGCGGTGGCGGATTGTTCCTCACTTGCTGTGGCGATGGCGCGTACACCGTCTGAGCTGCGCTCTGCAATGGATTTGATACTTTCAAGGGCGATGCCGCTTTCTTCAACGAAACCGGAAACATGCTCAATTTGTTGTATGGCGATTTCCACTTGTTTGACATTGGCATGTGTACTTTTTTGTATCGCGGATATAACCTCTGCCACATCTGCTGTAGAGGCTATCGTTTTTTCGGCAAGCTTTCTTACTTCGTCCGCAACGACAGCAAAGCCGCGACCTGCTTCGCCTGCACGGGCGGCTTCAATGGCGGCATTAAGGGCAAGGAGATTTGTTTGGTCGGCAATATCGGAAATAACTCCCATAACCGTGTTGATAGATTGGGCGTGTCCTTCAAGGCTGCTCATGCTCACGCGTATCTTGGCAGAATCTTCACGCACGAGGAGCATGGCCTCCTTTGATTGCATTGTAATCTTTGCACCATTTACGGCTTCTTGCTTTGTGGTTTCAGCAAGTTGTGCACTTTCTTCGGCGCTTCGTGCAACTTCGAGCACATTGCCGTTCATTTGCTCCATGGCGGCGGCTGTTTCGGCAATGCTTGCTGCTTGATGCTGTGCGCCTTGAGAAACTTCTTCGATTTGTGTGCGCAACTGTTCGGAGGCAGGTGTGATGACATTTACGATTTCTTCTAGCTCGCGTGCGGCGTGGAGCATGGCAGTTCTGTTTTCCTCGCTGACAAGTCGCGCTTTTTCTGCCACCTCTACTGCTTCACGCGCGCGCATTGCTTCTTGTTCAGATTCTTTTTGTTTTTGTTGCACTTCATCCATGACCGCCACAAGGGATGCGATAGTACTGTTAAGTGCTGTTTGCAATTCGCACACCTCTCGGATATTCGTAGATTTTGCTATTGTTGCCTTATAGTTGCCTGAAGCAACATCCGTTGCGAACGCAACAAGGCGTCCCAATGGTTTTGCGACGCTTGAGGCTGTATAAAAGACGAGGCAGATAAGTAAAAGGGTCGCAACGAGAGCGATAATAATTTGTTTTATTAAAATCTCATTGGATTCACTCATAACTTTTGAGACGGGCAGGGCAACGGCTAAAAACCACGGAGATTCAAGAGATTTTAGATATACAGGCGTGTATAAAACAAAGACTTCTTCGCCATTGACGCTGGAGAGTTCTGTCGTAAAAAATTGTTTGCCCTGCTTGATTTTTGCGAGATGACTACTTGACACAGAGCTCTTCGGCGCTTGTCCTGATGTATGTTGTGCTTGCGCCAAGATCTCGCCCTCACCGGAAACAATCATAATATAGCCTGTTTCGAGAGGACGAATTTTTTCAATCGCCGACTGGATAAAGGCCAAGCTGATATCAACACCAACAGCGCCTACGACTCGTCCATTGTGCATGATGGGCATTGCAGTTGTTGTCATAAGGGTATTGACACCGGTATCAACATGGGGGGGAATAAGCGTGAGTCGGCGGTTTTCTTTAGGCATAGTGTAATAATATTCACTATCATAATCATTAGAAATATCAAAAATAATTTCACCACCATCGCGAAACCAATATGCCTGCGCGCGCCCTTGTTCATTGCCTAGTGGGTGAGCGTTTACAAAGTCTACATCTTTGTTATCATAGGCATTAGCGTCAAAAAGAGCCCATACACCGAAGAAGTCTTCCGAAGAACGCGCAATGCTCTTTGCAGCCAAGGACATGGCTTCGCGGCTTGGCGCGCTTGTTTGCATCATATCTTCAACAATAGATGCAAAAGAGATTGCGGCAGCTTCAGCATGTTTTATTTTATCAAAAATAACTAGTGATTGCTCGCCCGCTATACTTGTTGCGGTACGCTCTGCCATGGCTATCGCCTGTTCTTTGGAATTGAGATAACTGTATAGACTGAGAAGAAGCAGGGTGCCTACAATTGCAGGCACAAGCAAAAGTAAGAGTTTGCTTTTTATTTTCATAATGATACGCCCTATAATGAATATGAATATCTACAAAGTTCCTAGATGGGATTTTACTAGCTGCACACAGTCTTTTCGGATTATTCCAAGATTTCATTAGAGTACATACGAGTCCCATAAAAATCATTTCAGCTCCCGCGAACAGAACACAATGGGAGCAACATAGCAAGTCATATTTTTCCAGACAACAGAGGACTTGCACACGTTTCTCTCTTCTGCTATGCTCTTTTGCCTGCGACAGCGAATGTCGCAAAAAATTCAGTCGGAGTATTTAGCATGGCAAAAAAACCTTCCATGTCCCCAGAGGACGCCCGCGCAGAAGCACTAAGCACAGCGCTTTCAACCATCGAACGCAAATACGGCAAGGGTGCTGTCATGAAGCTTTCGGATGACGCACACGTTGCCATCCCCGTCATCCCCACAGGCTCCATCGGCCTTGACCTTGCCCTTGGCGTTGGCGGCATCCCCCGTGGACGTGTGACAGAAATTTATGGCCCTGAATCGTCAGGCAAAACAACACTCACGCTGCATATCATCGCAGAATGCCAAAAACTCGGCGGCACATGCGCCTTTATAGACGCTGAGCACGCTCTTGATGTGAGCTATGCACGCCGCCTCGGCGTCAATACCGACGAATTGCTCATCTCTCAACCCGACTACGGCGAACAAGCACTTGATATCGCCGACATGCTCGTGCGCTCCGGCGCCGTTGACCTTGTCGTCATTGACTCCGTTGCCGCCCTCATACCTCAAGCGGAACTTGAAGGCAATATGGGCGAAACACAAGTCGGCGGACACGCGCGCCTCATGTCACACGCCCTGCGAAAACTCACAGGCACCATACATAAATCCCGCACATCCGTCATCTTCATTAACCAGATACGCATGAAAATCGGCGTCACAGGATACGGAAGCCCTGAAACGACCACAGGCGGCAACGCACTCAAATTCTACTCCTCCGTGCGCCTCGATATCAGACGCATCCAAACACTCAAAGACAAAGAAGAATCCTTCGGTTCAAAAACCCGCGTCAAGGTCGTTAAAAATAAAATCGCTCCCCCATTCCGCACAGCAACCTTCGATATCCTCTTCGGACAAGGCATCTCGCGCTGCGGCGAACTCCTCGATATCGGCATTGAGGCAAAAATCGTTGACCAAAGTGGCTCATGGTTCGCCTTCGGCTCCGAAAAACTCGGACAAGGGCGCGAAAAAGTACGCGCACTGCTCGAAGAAAACGACGACCTACGCAATGCCATAGAAGCCAAAATCATAGAACACCTCGGTATGAATCCTCAAGAATTTGTGCCCACCGCAGAAGAAATGGACGAAGGCACTGAAGAATTTTAGTGCCTCACGGAGCTAAAGAGTGCTTTGAAAAGCATTTGGAGGGAAACTTGTTGGCGCAAGCATGCGTCCCGTAAGGAAAAGTTTCCCTCCCCCCGCAAAAAAATACAATCTACACACAATATATAAAGAGGATACACATGCTGACTGCCAAAGAAATACGTCGAAAGTTTTTAGAATATTTTCACAAACATGAACATGAAATCGTAAGTTCCTCGCCGCTTATTCCGCGCAATGACGCAACCCTTCTCTTCACCAACGCAGGCATGGTACAATTTAAGTCTCTCTTCCTTGGCGAAGAAAAGCGTAGTTATGTACGCGCCACCACCTCCCAAAAATGCCTGCGCGTCTCCGGCAAACACAATGACCTCGAAAATGTCGGACGCACCGCGCGCCACCATACGTTTTTTGAAATGCTTGGCAACTTCTCCTTCGGCGATTATTTCAAAGATAAGGCCATAGACTTTGCATGGACATTTGTTACACAAGAATTGCAACTCAACAAAGAACAACTCTTTGTCACCATATATAAGGATGATGAGCAAGCATTTGATTTGTGGCAAAGCGTGGCAGGCGTCGCCCCCGAACGCATCTTCCGCCTCGGCGAAAAGGATAATTTCTGGCTCATGGGTGACACAGGCCCCTGCGGACCGTGTTCGGAAATTTATTTTGACCAAGGTGAAGACATGTCCTGCGGGCCAGAGTGTGGCATAGGTCAGTGCGATTGTGACAGATACCTTGAAATCTGGAACCTTGTCTTTATGCAATACGACCAAGCCGGCGACGGCACCCGCACCCCTTTGCCCTGTCCCTCCATCGACACAGGCATGGGTCTTGAACGCATCGCCGCTGTCTGCCAAAACAAACGCTCAAATTTTGACTGCGACCTCTTCCAAGATATCATCCAATACGCCGCAGGCCTTGCAAATGTAAAATATTCATTCAGCGCACCCGACACCAACGATGTCGATACCGCCTTACGCGTCATCGCAGACCACAGTCGCGCCGCCGCCTTCCTCATCGCAGACGGCGCCCTGCCCTCCAACGAAGGGCGTGGATATGTCTTGCGCCGCCTCCTGCGCCGTGCCTTGCGCTTCGGCACACTCATGGGAATGCGCGAACCATTCCTCCACAAAACCGCAAAAAAAGTCACTGAAGTCATGGGAGACGACTACGCAGAACTCGCTGACTCCGCTGACTTCATCGCCCGCGTCGTGCGTGAAGAAGAAGAACGCTTCTCACTCACTCTTGAGAAAGGTTTGCACTTGCTTGAAGACGCGCTCAAAGACTTGGAAAGCAAGAATGCTTCCCTTATCCCCGGTGAACTCTGCTTCAAACTCTACGAC
The DNA here is from genome assembly GCA_964369615.1 of uncultured Desulfovibrionaceae bacterium. GTDB lineage: Bacteria > Desulfobacterota > Desulfovibrionia > Desulfovibrionales > Desulfovibrionaceae > CAYJAD01. The sequence goes on along the minus strand of CAYJHT010000135.1, from coordinate 1,533 downwards.
ACCTATGGCTTCCCCCTCGATATCGTCAACGATATTGCCGAAAAACGCCAATTCACCGTAGATGCAGACGGCTTTGCCGCCTGCATGCAAGAACAAAGAACTCGCGCACGCGCCGCACAAAAAGCCTCCGGCCTCCTCGGCGCCGGCGGCGAAGAAGCCTCAGCAGTTTTCGCCCCCCTCTATGAAGAAGGACTGCGCACAGAATTTGTCGGCTACACAGAGCTGAGCGTGGACGCCCGCGTCGTCGCACTCCTCGACAAAGACGGCCTCAGCACAGAAGCCCTCAACACAGGCGAGGAAGGACTCGTCATCACAGGCCGCACGCCCTTCTATGGCGCATCCGGCGGTCAAATAGGCGATGAAGGCACTATGACATCCTCCTTCGGCAAAGCAGACGTCGCCGACACCTTACGCCCCTTCCCCGAAATGATCGTCCACCGCGTGCGCGTCACAGAAGGCACCATCCTTCTTGACCACGAAGTACAGTTACAAGTCACACGAAATATACGTCTTTCATCCGCACGAAATCACACCTGCACCCACCTCCTGCACGCAGCACTACGCCGCGTCCTCGGTGCCCATGTAAAACAAGCAGGCTCACTCGTCGCGCCCGATCGCTTACGTTTTGACTTCAACCACATCGCCGCCCTCACACCGGAAGAACTGCTCGCCGTCGAACACGATGTCAACGCCGCAATCCTCGCAAACTATCCCGTCAACGCCGACATTAAAAACCAAGAAGAAGCTCTCGCCGCTGGCGCAGTAGCCCTCTTTGGCGAAAAATACGGCGAATACGTGCGCGTCCTCACCATCGGCGACACGCAAGACACCGTCTCCTGCGAACTGTGCGGCGGCACCCACCTCTCACACACAGGTCAAGCAGGCGCCTTCTGCATCCTTTCCGAATCCGGCGTCGCCGCAGGCGTCCGTCGTATCGAAGCCGCCACAGGCTGGCACACGCTCGCCCTCCTGCAAAAACAGCGTGAAGACTTACACGCCATCGCCGCCACCGTGAAAAGTAGCACCAACGAAACCATCGTCCCACGCATCGAAACCCTACAAGCAGAAAATAAAAAGCTCCGCAAGGACATGGAAAAACTGGCGCATCAAGCCGCTTCCGGACAAAGCAAGGATCTTATGGCGCACGCCGAAGACATTAACGGCATCAAAGTCGTTGCCGTAGAAGTCGGCGCCGTGCCCGTCAAAGCTCTACGCGAACTCATGGACGATATCCGCTCAAAGCTGCCCTCCGGCATCGCCTGCCTCGTCGCCACAGAAGCAGATCGCGTCAACATGCTTGTCTTCGTCTCAAAAGATTTGCACGCTACATTCAAAGCACCAGAACTAATTAAAGAAATAGCAGCGCCCATCGGCGGTTCCGGCGGCGGTCGACCCGACCTTGCACAAGCAGGCGGCACGCAAGTCGACGGAGTTAAGGAAGCATTGGCACTTTTGAAAAAGCGTCTTTCCGCTTAAAATTTTTTGAAAGGCATGTGGGGGGAAACTTTTTTTGGGAAAAAAAAGTTTCCCCCC
>CAYJHT010000134.1:0-6456 GCA_964369615.1 uncultured Desulfovibrionaceae bacterium | reverse complement strand
GAAAAATAAAAAAAACAAAATAAAAAAAACAATAAAATAAAACAAAATGAAATATTCTTATTTAGAAACAGCGCCTAATCTTAATGCGATAAGTTTTTCTAAAAGGTCGGCAAAATTGTAGCCTTTTGCATGAGCGGCTTGTGGGATGAGGCTTGTGGCAGTCATGCCGGGCAGTGTATTTGTTTCAAGGGTAAGGATTTCGCCGGTGGGTGTAATGCGAAAATCTGTGCGGCTGTAGCCTTGTAGGCCGAGTGTGTTGTGTGCTTTGAGTGCAAGCTCTTGCAGGCGTGTATTTATGGCCTCTGGTAATGGTGCGGGACACAGTTCTTCTGCGCCGCCTTGTTCGTATTTGCTGGCATAGTCGAAGAAGGTGCCTGCGAGGGGACGGATGAGGATGGGGGGCAGTGCTTCACTGCCAAGTACACCGCATGTGGCGTCTTCCCCCTCGATGCGCGGTTCGAGTATGGCTTCATGCCCTGCGTTGAAAATGTGCGTCAAGGCTGTGTCAAGACTGGTTTTGTCGTTGGCACAAAAGAGCAAGAGGGAGGAGCCGCCTGTGTTGCTTTTTACGAAGAGCGGATATGGCAAGCGTGGTGACCATGTTGCACTTGGCATGGTGGGGAGAAATTCCCAATCCGCAGTCGGGATATCTGCCATACGATAGAGCTGTTTTGTTGCGGCCTTGTGCAATGCTAAGAAGGAGGCACGCGCACCACTTCCTTGATAGGGCACTTGTGCTAGGTCAAGAATTGCTTGGACAAGTCCGTCTTCCCCCGGTGCACCGTGCAGATTGATGAAGGCGAAATCGTGTGCCTTTGCTGTTTTTGCGAGTGTGTCAAAGCCGTGGGACAGGTCAAAAAATGTTATTTGATGCCCGCGCGATGTGAGTGCGTCGGCTATGCTGCGTGCGCCATTTAAAGAGACATCACGTTCGTTTGACCATCCGCCCGCTATCAAGAGTATACGCATGTAAAGAACACTCCAATTGCGCAGAAAGTGCGCGTTCAATATTTTTTCCTTGTTCGTAGGACGCTGTGATACCTGCGCGATATTGCTTTGTTGTGCCATAGCGTTCAAGCAAGTCTTCGTAGCGTTCCTGTAGGGAGACACATTTTTGATGCATGATGCGTTTGTCGGCGTACATTACAAAGAAGGGTAAGGCGCATATATTTTCGGGCAATGCCCAAGGCCAGTGCACATGCATGGCAACGCCTTGCGCGATACTTCTGTTGCCTGTTGCCTCGATGACCCATGAGGCGCCTATTTGAGCATGACTGCCTCCGTGGTCGATGGTATAGCTTTTTGCAATATCGTGCAAGAGGGCGCTGGCGCGAACGGAAGGTACGCATATTTCAAAGCCTTTGTCGTATGCCATTTGCGCAACGGATTGTGCTATATCGGCAACCATGAGGGAGTGAGAGCGTACATTGTCGCGGATATCGTATTTATCCCACAGAGCAAAGCAGTCATCGTCATCGGGCACAAGAGGAGGAACGGCGGGCGCCTTCTCGACTGAAAGGGCAAGATAGGGTAAACCTGACAAAGGATGTGTTTTTTCGTGATTTTTCATGGCCTTGACTATGCCTCCTTCCGCTGGTTTTGACAAATACTTTTTTTATAAAAAAATCTGAAAAAAAATATACAAAAGTCTTTTGAAATTATAACACTCTTATCTTTTTGAAAAAAGCCTTTGTTGTAATTCCGTCACGGTTGAGATGCCGCCGCTGTCATTATCGGGATGAATGAGGGGATTATAGCCTAATCGTGAGGCTTGGGTAAAGCGAATTTCTTGGGCACTGACGGAGCGGATTTGTCCGTTTAAGTCTACCTCTCCCCAAAAGACCGCACGCTCCGGCAAGGGCACATCGTAGAAGGAAGAGAGCACCGCCGCCACGAGAGCGACGTCCATGCCGGGATCGTGCAGGCGCATACCGCCTCCTACTTTTGCGTAAATATCGACTTGTCCGAAGTTGAGCTTGAGCCTTTTTTCAAGTACGGCTAAGAGTAGGTGCAAGCGGTTCGTATCAAAGCCAAGAGCGGTGCGTCGCGGAATCGCAAGGTATGTTCGTGTGACAAGGGCTTGCACTTCCACAGCGAGGGGACGATGTCCGTCTACTGCCATGACTACGGCTGTACCGCTGAGGCTCGCATCTCGCATACCTAAAAAAAATGTGGAGGGATCGTCAACAATCTGCATGCCCTGTTGCGCCATACGAAATACGAGTAATTCTTCATTGGGGCCAAAGCGATTTTTAAAGACCCGTAAAAGGCGGAACATTTGCCTACGATCGCCTTCGAGGGAAATGACTGTATCCACCATATGTTCTAAAAGTCGAGGGCCTGCGAGAGCGCCTTCCTTTGTCACATGTCCTACAAGTATGAGGCAGGTGGCGCTGGCGCGGCATTTTTCCAAAAGGTCGGTGGCAACGGCGCGCACTTGGCTTACATTACCGGGCAGGCCGTCTGCTTCCATGCTTGTCAGCGTTTGCACAGAGTCTACGACAAGCAGTGCCGGCGCTTCGTGCATAAGGAGCGGGTGAATATCTTCGACACTGGATGTCGCCATGGCAAGAAGGGAATCGTGCAAGACGCCGAGGCGTTGTCCGCGGCGTTTTATTTGCGGCAGTGATTCTTCGCCGCTCACATAGACTACCTTATGCCCCCGCGCAGCGACTGTGCCTGCCACTTGTAAGAGTAAGGTGGATTTGCCAATGCCCGGCTCGCCGCCTACGAGTATGGCAGAACCGGGCACAAAGCCTTGACCAAGGACGCGATCGAGTGCTTCTAAGCCGCTCCCAAAGGAAGCGTGACCTTCTTCACAGACATGGGCTAAGGGGACAGGGCGCTGTGTTGCAGTCATGCTATGGGCAGATGCGCCTGCCTTTGTCTTGCGCGCAGGGGCAAGGCCAAGCTCCAGCGTATTCCATTCTTGACACGTGGGGCATTGACCGCGCCATTGTGCGCAGGTGGCACCGCAGGCAGTGCAGCTATATGTTTCGCGTACTTTTGCCATAATATTCTATGTTTTGTGTTTTCCCATTTCCCACTGGCGAATCCTTACTTTTAGTCTTGAGAAGGCACTGGACAATTATCACGTTCATATTGCGCAAGATATTTTTTGAGTTCAAGGACATATTCTTCTGATGCGACACTCGGTTCATCTAAGATATTAGCAAGGTTTGCTAAGGAAAATCTCCTGTGAGCGAGTAAAAATTGTTCTAGCTTTTTAGTTAATTTGTATAGTTTCAGTCTTCCAGTATTCACCATTTGCTGATCTATTAAAATATCAGAAAAAACTCCATGCATTCTTTTGGGGTAGTCACACCCTGCTTCTGAAAAAGTGAAGGTATGTGTTCCCATTCGTGTATTTGCATAGCCTGCAGAAACTTCATAGATACCAATTAAGTCCGTATTAGAAGGTATTGATATTCTGCTTAATGAATAATGCCAACTGGATTCACGCGAATCAATTAACCCTAAGCGCTTTTGTTCTGATCGTGGATATATATTCGTAGCTAAAGATTTTGTAATATGTTCGCAACGTTGTTCAAAGTAGACATAGCCAATACGTACCTCTGTAGGCTTCAGATGAATGTGAAGCCAGTAACCAGCAATCCAATGTCTTTTATGATACATCTTCCATATTTGTGAATATATGTACATTGTTAGCTTAAATATTATCCAATAAGCAAAAGATGATAGGAGAAGAAATAGTAAAACAGCCTTTATGGGAGAATTGGAGTAATTAAAAAAAACATGGATGGTATGTTCATAAAAAAAAGCAACTTGTGACACGAGAAGAAACAAAAACAAAGAAATAGCATGAACCTTTTCTAAAGAACTACTCGTGTGATTTTTCATATTAACTCCTTTGGCTTAAAATAATATCCTTAAGTGAGTCATGAACGACAGTGTTACTTGCTATAATAGATGTTTCACGTTCAAAAGACAGTTTTTTTCCCGAAAAATCTGTCAGCTTTCCACCTGCCTCGGACAAGATAAGTGACGCTGCTGCGAAATCCCATGGCTTCAGTTTACGTTCAAAATAGCCATCAATTCTCGCGTCTGCGATATAGCACAAAGCTAAGGCCGAGGAACATATTCTTCTAATGTCCATTGCTTTTTGAAATACCTCCAGAGCAATCTTAAAATTGTTTTCAGCATGCACCTTGTCGCTGGAACCAGCACCAAATTCTATGATACTCATAGTAATATCTCGATTGCTACAGCTGAGGCGCTTTGTCCTATTGTAGTATGCCCCTTCGCCGCGAACTGCAGAAAAAAACTCTTCGCGAAATGGATTAAAAACAATTCCAAATTGAATTTCACCATCTACACAGTGTGCCAGCGAAACAGACGACATATTGTATCCACGAATTAAGTTGGTCGTACCATCTATCGGGTCAAGTATCCAGCAATTATCAGATAATTCACTTGTTTCTTCTTCAGAAAAAAAATCGATGTGAGGATAATTCTGACCTAATTTTTCTTTTAAGAAAAGGTTTACAGATATATCAATATTTGTCACAAAATCAATTTCTGTTTTTGCTTTTATTTCACTTACACCTGCAAGTAAGATTGCACGGGTACTTAAAACAAAGTCTACAACATCATTGTATAGCATAGAAATCCTCCATGTTTTACTTCTCAATTGACCTGATGGGCTGTTTCTAAATAAACATGTTTTTGTTTTTTTTGAAAGGCTTGTGAGGGGAAACTTTTTTCCCAAAAAACAGTTTCCCTCCAAGTGCTTTTCTAAAAAAAATTTTTTATGCTCATAAAAAATTCTAAAGCGCCACAAAGCGTGCAAGTCGCGCTTGTGTTTCTTCCTTACCCAAGGCAGCCATGATATCTGGCAAATGGGGGCCGCCCATGAATCCGAGGAGAGCCACGCGTAATGGCGGCCCTACTTGCTTAAACTTGAGTCCTTGTGTTTCTACAAAGTCGTTGAGGGCTTTTTCTGTTTGCTCTGCACTAAATTCTGTCACAGTATCCATGTGCGTCGCTAAGTTTTGTATAAGCACGGCACTGTCTTGAGAGTGCGCTTTCTTTAAGGCTTTTTCATCATATGTCATGTCTTGTGCTTTGACAAGTACGGGGCGCAAGGCGTCTGCAAGCTCTAAGAGGTTAGAAACGCGCTCGCGGAAAAGAGGCGCCAAGACGCACATTTCTTCGTGCGTCACATGCGTAAAGCCTGCCTTATGCACAAAGGGGAGCGTGCGTTGTGCCAAGACTTCTACGGATAATGCGCGTAGATAGTGTGCGTTGAGCCATTGTAATTTGTCGGGATCAAAGGCGGAGGCTGCCGCATTGAGGCTTGTGCCGTCAAAGAAGCTTATGAGTTCATCCATGCTAAAGATTTCTTGGTCGCCGTGTGACCAGCCAAGGCGCACAAGGTAGTTTACGAGTGCTTCCGGCAAAAGGCCGTCTTGTTCATATTCTACGACAGCACGAGCGCCGTGACGTTTGGACAATTTTTGTCTGTCAGGGCCGAGTATCATGGGCACATGACCAAAGCGCGGCAGGGGCAGGTCAAGTGCTTCATAAATTAAAATTTGTTTTGGTGTATTTGAGACGTGGTCGTCGCCGCGCATGACGTGCGTTATGCCCATGTCGTGGTCGTCGACGACGACAGCCATATTATATGTAGGCATACCGTCCGCACGTCGAACAACCATATCGTCGAGTTCTTGGACGTCAACGGCGATACTGCCTTTGACGAGGTCATCAAAGACGACCTTGCCTGTGAGGGGTGCTTTTAAGCGGACACAATGCCCTACTCCCTCCCCTACATTTTTTTCACGACAGCAGCCATTATAGCGAGGTTTTAAGCCCTTGGCGCGTGCTTCTTCGCGCATGGCGTCCACAGCTTCCGGCGTGCATGAGCACCAATACGCGCGACCGGCGGCCAACAATTTATCGACATAGGCATTATACAAATCTGTGCGTTCTTTTTGGTATTGTAATTCTCCATGCCATGAAAGACCGAGCCAGCGCATAGAGGCGAGGATGGAATCGGTATATTCTTGCTTAGAGCGTTCTGTGTCCGTATCTTCGATGCGCAGATGGAACTCTCCCCCAAAATGTTTGGCTAAAAGCCAGCAAAAAAGCGCTGTGCGCGCACCACCAATATGCAGATGCCCCGTGGGACTTGGGGCAAAACGTGTGACGACCTTTGACATGTACACTCCTTTAACAAGAAATCCGCACAATTTTATGCGACTCTTCGTGTTAATGAGCGCGAGGGTAAATGTCAACACAAAACACGGCGAAAAAATCTTTGACATGAGCTTGCCTAATCTGTATAAGCTAAAATAAAGCTGTAACTTCAGCATCTTGCTTGCATTCTTTTTAGGCGTGAATCCTCACATAAAGGATTTTTTTGTGAAGAAGGATTCAGCACCACCATGATGAGAACATGCACAGCACACACAACATATAAGGAGCCTTATAATG
>CAYJHT010000133.1:0-6471 GCA_964369615.1 uncultured Desulfovibrionaceae bacterium | reverse complement strand
CCCAAACCCCCCTTCAAAAAAACCATCTGTTTAACTAGTAGTTGGCGCTTTTTAACAGGAAATTTGAAAGGTGCTTTTAGCTAAACATGAGTTGTCTTTTTATTTTTTTAGTCTTTACTGTAAATATAATGGGGGATGCATTTGTAAAAAATGTATCCCCCTTCTCACTTTTATAAGGAGCACCCATGTTGTGTGAATACTATAGTATCAAATGGGACAGCACTGTCCTGCGTATGGAAGAAGATAATACAGTCAAAACACTCCTCAATACAGAAAATACCCCTCTAAACCCATGGTCCATCCACTCCTGCCTCGGCGATGACAACAAAGTCTGGTGCGAAGTCTATCGCTCTGCTGAAAAAAATGGCGCCATATTCTGCCTCAAAGATTTTAACGAAACTATCCTCGTCGCACACGCCCGCACAAATCTTGCCTTCATACACGCCCTCCAATACTTCGCAAATATCGTCAGCACAAGCCGCTATGCCGCAGATATATTCGAAAATATGGACGATTTCGACGACGATAAGTAGTCTTTATTTTTTATAAAAATTAAAAGATATTTTAAAAGATTTGTGGGAGGAAAGCTTTTTTAAAAAAAGTTTCCCCCCACAAGCCTTTCAAAAAAACAAAAATACGTTTATTTAGAAACAGCGCCTAGAAAAATTTTTAATATCTGTAGTGAGCAGCTTTATAGGGGCCTGCGACATTGACGCCAATGTAGTCGGCTTGCTCTTGCGAAAGAGTGGTGAGCTTTACGCCGAGACGATCGAGGTGGAGACGGGCGACTTCTTCGTCAAGTTCCTTGGGGAGTGTGTAGACTTTCTTTTCAAGCGTTGCGTCCGTAGCAAGACGGATTTGTGCGAGCACTTGGTTTGTGAAGCTGTTGGACATTACAAAGCTTGCATGCCCTGTCGCGCAACCAAGATTCACAAGACGCCCTTCAGCAAGTACGATGAGCGAACGACCGGATTTCACTGTCCACTTGTCCACCTGTGGCTTGATGTTAAGGCAGGTGATGCCGTCGGTGTTTTCAAGGTAGCTCATTTCAATTTCATTGTCGAAGTGACCAATATTGCAAATGATAGCCTCGTCCTTCATAGCTTCCATGTGGGCAGAGGTGATGACGTGATAGTTTCCTGTCGCAGTGACAAATATATCGCCTTCGATGACGGCCTCTTCCATCGTCGTGACTTCGTAGCCTTCCATAGCAGCTTGGAGTGCGCAAATGGGGTCAATTTCTGTCACTATGACGCGCGCGCCAAAGCCGCGCATGGACTGAGCGCAGCCCTTGCCTACGTCGCCGTAGCCTATGACAACAACAACCTTACCGGCTACCATGATGTCCGTGGCGCGTTTGATGCCGTCGGCGAGAGATTCGCGGCAGCCATAAAGGTTGTCGAATTTGGACTTTGTTACAGCGTCATTGACATTGATGCCGGGGAAGAGGAGTTCGCCGCGCTCTGCCAATTGATACAAACGGTGCACACCTGTGGTGGTCTCTTCGGAGACGCCCTTGATTTTTTCTGCAACACGCTGCCAGCGGCCTTTGTCTTGCGAGTAGGAAAGCGCGAGGCGATCCATAATGATTTGCAGCTCTTTATTGTCAGTTTTTTGCTCGAGGAGGGAAGGATCTTTTTCGACATCAACACCTTTGTGAATCATGAGTGTGGCGTCGCCGCCGTCGTCCACAATAAGGTCGGGGCCGCTTCCGTCAGGCCATGTGAGCGCCATTTCTGTGCACCACCAATATTCTTCAAGCGTTTCCCCCTTCCATGCAAAGACTTTTGCAAGGCCAAGGTCTGCAATAGCGGCGGCAGCATGGTCTTGTGTGGAGAATATATTGCAGGATGCCCAACGAAGATCCGCACCTAGCGCGTGCAATGCCTTGATAAGCATGGCTGTTTGGATGGTCATGTGCAAGGAACCTGTGATTTTTAAGCCCTTGAGAGGCTTTTCGTCGCCGTATTTGGCGATGCATTGCATGAGACCGGGCATTTCACGCTCGGAAAGTTGCATTTCCTTCTTGCCAAAATCAGCAAGAGACATGTCCGCTACTTTATTTTCAATGGAGAGGTCGATGGGCTGTGCCATGTGCGTATTCCTTGTTATGAGGCCTTGTCGTCACGCTTCTTCGTTGATGAGAAGGCCTAGTTAAATTATTTTTCTGCTATAAAGAGCAAAAGGCTTAAGCCTTGTTCCACACGCTGACGCCGCATTTCCACATGGCGCAGCGCTGCATCATCAATAAATGAACGCAACATTTCTTCCGTAAAGCCAAGCCAACGGTCGCCATATTGCGCGCGCATTTTTTCATTATTGTGTTTTTCAAAGTCTGCCAAGAGCAAACGACCGCCGGGACGTAAAATCCGCGCCACTTCCTTAAGCGTGTCCACAGGTTTTGTCAGATGGTGGAGCACAAGGTTTATAGAAGCAAAATCTGCCTCATTGTCGCGCAGGGGCAAGTGGTCAAGCTCACCAATGCGTAAGGAGACGCGAGCCGTAAGCCCGTCATGCGCGGTCTCTGTCCCTGTATCTGCCACATATTCCGGCGCAAAGCGCCGCCGTGCCATTTCAAGCATACGAGGACTGCCATCAACACCCACAACGCCTTGCGTCAAAGGGAGTATCTTTTCTAAGACAGAACCTGTGCCGCATCCCAAATCCACTGCCAAGGCGCAGGATGCAGGTACTGCCTCACAAACAGCGGCGGCAAGGTCGAAGTTGCCGAGGATTTCTTTGTTGAGAGCGTCCCAATCTTCTGCAACAGCGTTGAAAAATTGACGAGTCTTGAGCACGCGCTCCTCAATACAATGAGAAGCCAAACGCACGTCCTTTTGCATGTGTACATCCACTTCCATGAAGGGCATGACGCTTGCTATAAAACGGCGCCCGTCCCCTGCGGCAGGCGCAGAATAAAAGACCCACAAACCGTCACGACGCCATTGCAAAAGCCCTGCTTCTGTCAGTATCTTCAAATGCCGAGATACACGCGACTGCCCCATCTCCAAGATGTTGACAAGCTCATTGACAGAAAGCTCATAATGCCATAGCACGTGCAAGAGGCGCAAGCGCGTCTCATCGGCTAAGGCCTTAAAGTATAGAAATGCAGAAGACATAGGCGTCTTTCCTTTAAGAAATCGTTGCGTGTATCAAGAAAGCTTGATGCGTATATCAAGATACGCGCATATAGTCAAGTCTTCCTATGTGCCTGTAATAAAAAAAGGGAAAGCATCATGCTTTCCCTTGTAATTTTATGTAGCTAGGGATCTTGTTTCTTTGTCCCCGTCGCTTTATTCGTGGTCTTTTTGTTTTTGTTCAGCGTGTTCTTGGGTGTTTTGCTCTTGCTGTTGTTCACGTTGGCGGTCAGCTTGCGCCTGTGAGAGTTCGCTGAGAAGAACACTGCCGCGGTTTGCTTCGTCGACTTGTGGCACTTGTATGCCAAGTCGTTTTTCATGGTTGATGAGGATAGGGCCTACAAGGTTTAGTGCTGTGAGTTCCGGTTGTCCGTGTGGCACAGTCACAGTCACCAGTATGGCGATTTGTTCTGCATTGACCATTTCCAGCAATTTTTGTTCTGCTTCGCCGACATGGACGCCGTAGTCATCCATAAAGGTGTATGGATCCGTGACGAGTAGGCCGAGTTGCGCGTTTTCCAAGCTTTGGAGTAGGAGCAAGGGGCTATCGGGACGGATTTGCAACAAGGTAAATTTGTGCAAGCCTTCAAAGCCTGCAAGGCCACGGGGAAAGTGAAGTATGGTTTCTTCGTCAACTTGACGCATTCCCAATCGGGTATCCACTTCTATGTAGTTTTGTCCTGCCATATGTTCGCCACCAGCATAAGATCTTCGTTGCTTGTTTCTAAAGCGAGACGGTTTTCTTCTGTCACGCGATTATAGACTTCTTCTCGATAGACGGTGACGTCATCGGGGAGTTCTATGCCTAATTTGACCTGTTTACCCTGCATGCCAAGCACTGTAATTCGTATGTTTTCACCTACATACAGACTTTCTCCAGGGCGGCGTGTGAGTATTAACATAAGATATTTCCATTGTATAGAGGCGTCATGTTTATAATCATGCGGCCTACAGATACTGCATCAGGTTAAGTTGTAAAATTTGCGACGTGGATTGCAAGACCGTCGTATATGTCAACTCTTGTTTTGCCAGATTGTTCATAAGTGTTGTCAAGTCGATATCTTCCGCATAGCTTAGGCGTGATTGCATATCAAGCTTTGTGGCACTCAAGACATCGTCTGCCAGATCCAATCTGTTTTCAATGCCACCAACCCTTGCTGCCTCTACAAGAACATGTTCTTGTACATTTGTCAACTCTGCATACATCTTTGAAATGCCGTCGACGTCATTAAATTCGCAATAGGCGATGAGTTTGCCGATGGTATCGAAGAGGTTTGGCCCTTCTACTGTGGTGCCTTGATAATTACCGCCGAAGACGTCTTTGCCTACTTGGTTTACGTCTACATAGGTATCTTCCATGATTTCAAATTCAAGGTCGGCGCGGTCTGGGTGGACGGTGAACTGTGCGCCGGCGCTCAATGTTTTGCTTGTTTGTAATGGAGTCGCAGGAGGGGTCACTTCAATTTCCGCGCGCACGTCGACGTAGCCGCCGGGGATGGAGAGGCGTAAGTAGTCTTCACCGTTTAATTGTGTTTCTGTGGCAATCCATGTTCTGCCGCCGTCGGTGCTGTAGGAGTAGGCGACGCGCGCCTCTTCTGTGCCGGGTGTCGCCAAGAGATCGACCTCGCTGTCAAGGCGTACTAAGGTATTTTGTCCGAAGACGCCTTGCGCGTTTGCGAGGATTTCTGCATTTTCAGAAGTGCCCGTTGCCAGTTCGATGGTGGCATTGCCTGTTATATCTACGCGACGGGGTTGGATGTTAATTTCCATATTTTGAGATAGTGTTGTGATGCCGCTTATGATGTGTGGTACCGTTGTTGTGTCTCGTGTTTGAGCTTGGCTCAGGTCAATTTCGATGGTGCTGTCGGTGACGCCATCGCTGAAGGGCAGTATGATAGAGCTTGTGGCGGGGTTGGGGATATTGACGCTGTGTACGGTTGTGCCATAGGTTTTTCCGCCGTCGGTGCTCACGAGATAGCTGACATTGCCGCCTGCGCCGAGGTTTGAGTCGGTGTATGTAGGTGGCGTATTTCCATCGGAGCTGCCTAATATTTTTATAGAAACATTGCTGCTCACCGTTCCAAGCACGGTCATGTCCATTTGTTCGATGGGGAGTGTGTTTGTGGCTGTGTTCCCATATGATGCTGTTGCGTAGGCGCTTGCATCGTTGTCATCGCCATTATATATGGCGGTTGGGTGTAGGTAGATGAAGGTTCCGTCTTCGGAATTTCTGTTATCTACATCTTCGGGGAAGGTGATGGGTGTGCCTGATTGAAATTCAACAACGGCTCCGCCGACGGCGATGGAGGTTTCGTCGCCTGCGAGTGTTCCTTGTTGCCATGTGGCGCCGCCGTCATTGCTCCATTCGTAATATATGGGGCTGGGAATTTGAGCTGGAGGGATAGTGGTGGATGCGGGGTCATCGATTAAAGGATTTTCTCCTATTACAGCATCATAGGAGACTTCATTCCCCAGCTCATCCTTTGTTGTCACCTGTCCACCGTCTTCATCTTTTAGGAATCTTATAGCAATAGTTTCTTCACTTGAGCCTGTGACGCGTATGAGGTTTGTGTCGATATTTTCATCTTTTGTGCTGGCGGAGAGGCCCATATCGTAGGCGGATTCTGTGTAATTGTGGCCGCCAAATATGGAGTTTCCGGCGTATTCGGTATTGGAGAGGTTGAGGATTTGTCCCATGAGTTGGTCGAGTTCGTAGGAAATACTTTCCCTATTTTCCTCTGAGAGGTGGCCTGTGGATGCTTGGAGGGCCAATTCTTTGATGGCGATGATTGCGGTGCTGGTTTGTTGGTAGGTGCTGAGCGACATTTCGACCCATCCGCGTGCGGTGTCGAGGTTTCGTTCGTACTGCAATGTATTTTCTATTTCATTGCGTGTATTTAGTATAAGTGCTGCGGAAGCGGGGTTATCTGAGGGGCGGTTGACTTGTTTTTGTGTTCCGCCTTGGATGTTGGACTCTACCAATGCGCCGAGTGACGACTGCATAAAGTTCAAAGAATTGTTAAAAATCATACCATTAGTGATGCGCATGGTCTTCCTCCAGAATTATGCTTGGGTCGTTCTGTTGTCAAACAGTAACGCGCTGAACGACGGGGGGGGTAATATTTTTTATTGAGCGTGTGCGCTTTTTTTTATGTCAAAAAGTGGGCGCAAGAGTTCTTTGTGCTGGTTTCATGCAAACATTATTCCACGGCATTTTTTTCCTGCTCTTGTGGTGTTTGGCGAGGTGTTGACGCTTACATTCTAGTTTTCATTAAAAAGCGCCAATTACTTAGTAAAGCAGGTGGTTTTTTTTGACGGGGGGTTTGGGGGGAAA
>CAYJHT010000132.1:0-6481 GCA_964369615.1 uncultured Desulfovibrionaceae bacterium | reverse complement strand
ACAAAAAAACAAAAAAAGAAATGAGTATTTTTTGCAGGGTAACACTTATTTCTCTATGAGGCTTTGCACATACCATTGGGCGGCTTGTGTGAGTCCTTGGCGTAGATTGTGTGTGGGGCTGTATCCGAGGTGTTCTTGTGCGCGTGTGATATGTGCATGAGAGTGGCGTATGTCGCCGAGACGGAAGTCACGATATATGGCTTTTGCGTGTGCGGCGCTGGGTTTGTGTGTTGTGACTATCGTGCGGATGAGCGTAAAGAGTTCGTTGAGTGTGGTGCGTTCGCCACAGGCGACATTGTATATGTGGCTTTTGTTTTGGCGGATAGTATCGTTTTTTGTGTAGGGTCGGATGCTTTCTGGTTGTGCGAGAGCCACGGCGGCTAAGATGTTTATTTGGATGACATTATCAATATAGCAGAAGTCGCGGCTTGTTTCGCCGTCGCCGTTTATATAGATTTCTTTATCGTGCAAAAGCGCTGCGAACCATTGGGGGATGACTGCGGCGTAGGCGCCATTTGGGTCTTGCCTGCGCCCGAAAATATTAAAGTATCTAAGTCCGATGCTGCGTAGGGCGTAATTTCGTGCGAAGACATCGGCATAGAGTTCGTTGACGTATTTTGTGACGGCATAGGGTGAGAGAGGGGTTCCGATTATGTCTTCTTGTTTGGGGAGGATTTGGGAGTCTCCGTAGGTTGAGGAGGAAGCGGCGTAGACAAAGGCGTGGACTTTTGCGTCGCGTGCGGCGACGAGCATATTGAGAAAGCCGTCAACATTACAAGAGTTTGTGAGGATCGGGTTTTCGAGGGAATGCGGTACGGAGCCAAGAGCCGCGTGATGGAGGACATAGTGGACGTTGCGGCATGCTGTGTGGCAGGTATCGAGATTGCGGATATCGCCCTCGATGCATGTGAAGTTTTTCCACAGTGTGTTGCCGACGCTTTGTTGTACTATGTCGAGATTTTGTTGCTGTCCTGTGATGAAGTTATCGAGACCTATAACTCTTTGTTTGTATTGCAGGAGTGTTTCAAGAAGGTTTGAGCCTATGAAGCCTGCGACGCCTGTAATGAGCCATGTGTATGTTTTTTTTTTGAGTATATTAAGACAATGTGTGTATGCATTCATGGGGTGCTCTTTTATGAGTTGACATTGCTAAGAGGCGACATTTTATTGGATGCGGAGCGCGTTGCTTTTTTGTGTCCTTGCAGTATTTTGCATACATGGGGCAGCTAAACATGCGTGAATTTTTTACAATACAGTAATATATTTTTCTGAAAAAGTGTTGATGGGAAGGGGTTTATCGAAGAGGTAGCCTTGGCCTGTACTGCACTCCATATCTTTTAGTATGTTATATACTTCCTCTGTTTCAATGCCTTCTGCGACGGTTTCGTGGATATTGAGTCCTTTGCACAGGTCGACAGTGTAGCGCACAAGTGCGGCGGCGCGTTGTGAGGTTGTGAGACTTTGTATGAAGGCTTGATCGATTTTGATTTCGCTAAATTCTGATTCTGCGAGTGTGAGAAGGCTTGAATATCCTGAGCCGAAGTCGTCGAGTGAGAGTGGGAAGCCTTGCGCGGCAATATCTGAGAGGACTTTGCTAAGGTATGAGGTGGACTGTGCTTGCATTGTTTCTGTGATTTCGATGATAATATGTTTGTGTTCTATGTTGTATTGTGCGCATAGCTCCGTAAACTTCCCTATGATGTTTGGCTGTTGCAATGTAACACGTGAGATATTGACAGATATGGTACAGCCTTTATGGCCTTGTGAGTGCCATTTTTGGAGTGTTTTGCAGACGGTTTCGAAGACGAAAAAATCGAGTTTATGGACGATTTCGAGTCTTTCATAGAGTGGTATGAAGTATGCGGGTTTATCGATATTATTGTTTGTGTTTATTTTTCTCAAGAGTGCTTCTGCACCTGTGAGTGTTTTGTTTTTGAGGGAAATTTGTGGTTGGAGGTAGACTATGAAAGTGCCTTTTGCGATATCATTTGCGAGCGCATTTCTGAGTATTGTTCTGTATTTTGCATTTTTACTGTTATTTTGGTAATGCGCAAGTTTTTCTGAGTACATGAGACTATCAGCGTTTTCGATTTGCTGTGTAATATTGTTGTAAACATCGTTCCAAACATGCCCTACGGAAACGCTTAAATTTTCACTTGCAAGTATGCGTTCTCTAAGGAGTTGTACGTGTGCCTCGAAGTCTTTTTGTGTCACATTTGTATTGAGGACGATAAATTCATCTCCGCCAATGCGATAGGCATTTTGCCCGAATATTTCACAAAGGATTTTGCCAAGTGAGGCTATGAGTGTATCACCTGCGATATGTCCAAGTTTATCATTTGTTTCTTTGAGACCGTTAATGTCAAGATACATGACACCAAGATTATTGGGTTGTTGTTCTTCAAATTGTTCGAGTCGCGCAGCGTAGCTGTGTCGATTTTTGAGTCCGGAGAGTGCGTCTGTGTAGCTGAGGATATTGAGGTTTGCGATAAGGCTTGTTTTTTCAACGAAGTCAGCTATAAATTTGCAGACGGAGGAGAGTAAACCACGGGATTCTTTTTCTTTACAAGGGTCATTGACGGCGATGATGCCGATAAATTCTTCATCCTTGTTGAAGAGCGGCACCATGACGACGGATTCTGTTCTGTTGACAGCGAGGCTTGCTTGTACTTCGGGATTAAAAAATCTTTTGCTACTGACGGGAGAGTAGATTTTGCCCATTTTTATAACAGAGTTAATAAGTCTTTTTTGGACAATGATATCGGCTCTGTCGTCGAGTGTATAAGGAAGTATTCCTTGTGCGCACCATTGGTATGTATGTTCGAGGTATCTTCCGCATTCTGAGAGCATCATTATATAGCTGTGTGGAGCGTCATAGAAGTCTGCGAGTATGCGCAGGAGTTCTGTTATAGAGTGTTCTGGAGTATTGTTAGTGTAGAGAGTTTCGATGCAGCTGAGGAGATGGTCATTGACGGTGCGCTCTGCAAAGGTATCGGTAACGTCCATTCCTATGGTGAGTCGCATTCTTTTATTGAGAAATATTGCTTTTGTTATGTATCTAAAGTATTTACTGAGTATATCATTATGTATTGTGTATTTGAGAGGTGTATCAAGATCGAGTGGTTGCTTTGCGCAATAGGCGCATGGTGTTGTGCGCCTTTCTATGATTTCGTAACATTTTTTTTTTGAGATATCTTCGTCATCTGCGATGCCGAAAAGTTTTCGTCCTGCTTTATTGAGGAAGGCGAGGTCGTAGGAGTGTATGTCTGAAACATAGACGAGGTTTGGTGTCTCTTTTATGAGTTGGAATGATATTTTACTTATATCCATGCTCTTTGAGTCCTTCGACCTCGTTGAGGAGGGAGGTATTTGCTATGGTGTTATGTGTATTTTTTTCATGTGCTGTGTGTGGATTTTCGGGGCGTAGGTCTTTTATGTAGGCCAGAAGGATTTCTTCGTTTTTAATTTGCGTGCGTACAAGTGTGATTTCTGTGGGGATGGGCTTTGCGTGAAGGTCTGAGTGCAGCCACTTAAAGGTGCATTCTCCTTCTTCGAGTGCAGTATTTGTGTATGTATGAGCCAAGTCATAAGAGGATTTTCCGCAAGGTTGGTATTCTGGAGAGAAGGCGAAGAAATCGCCTGTTTTGCGAAATTCTTCCTTAGAGTCTATGCCAAAGAGGGCATAGAAGTGTTTATTCAGATAGAGTGGGTTGTCAAGCGAGGTCCACAAGGAGACGGCCATTGGGCAGGCATCAAGGACAACTTGCATATAGTGCACATTTCTTTCTATTTCCTCATTGAGTGCGATTTCAATGCGTAAATCCTTTGTAAAACAATAATTGACGGGGGTATCATCGCGCATGACGCTGTATATGGTCATTTCTGTGGGGATGCGGTCGCCATCGATGGTGATGAAGGTGAAGGGGAATTTGCAGTAGCCTTCTTGGACTGCTTTCGTTTGGTGTGTTTCAAGAACTTGTGGGGAAAATTGACCATTTGCTTGCACGTGTGGCAAGAAGTTTGCGGGATTTTTAAGGAATAAGTCTTTATCCACAACACCTAGGAGGTTAAGCAAATGCGTGTTGCAGTCTGTCATAGCGCCATTTGACCAGAGAAAAAGTCCCAAGGGAATATTGTCATAGAGTATTTCTTGTTTTTCCTTGGCTTCTGCAAGTTGTGAATGTATTTTAAATTCTTCTCGTCTGTCATTACAAAAAACAAGGACGTAGTTTTCGGAAAGCTTCACAAAGGAGAGCATGGTTGGTATGATATCGCCTTGGATGTTGCAATGCAACCAAGGTTCTG
Organism: uncultured Desulfovibrionaceae bacterium; assembly: GCA_964369615.1. GTDB lineage: Bacteria > Desulfobacterota > Desulfovibrionia > Desulfovibrionales > Desulfovibrionaceae > CAYJAD01. Next base: position 2,176 of record CAYJHT010000132.1, on the reverse strand, counting down.
AATGAAAGCCTCTTTCAAAAGTTTGTCTGAGGAGGAATTTTGCTTTAAGCTCTGAGGGCATACCATCTGGTTGGAATTGTGGAGAAAGTTCGAAGAATCGTTCAAAGTATTCTTCCTTAGCATCGAAGAATTTTTCATAACATGCGGGGTTGCTTTCTACAAGCTGCAAGTTTTTATTCCACACATCTGCGCCTACGGGGATGTGTTCGATAATTGTTTTCACCATGTCTGAGGAGAGTATAGCTGTTGCGACATCCTTACTTGAGAGTCTGTCAACAGCTGCTTCTGTAATGAGTGTGCGACCATCTGCTGAAAGCTCATTATGGATGCGGCAGCGAAAGCGTATATATCCTTCACGCGGGTGGTTCCATGTATATCTTATGACATCTAGGTGTTGATGGTCATGATCGCCGGAGTTTTGGGCATCACTTTCTTTACATACGATACGGCTGTCCCAATAGGCATAGCATTCATGCGGCGCAAGATGTTCATCAAGTCCGAGAAGCTTCAGCATGGTATCATCAAGATACATAGCGGGCAGTCGCCGTGGACTGATTTCTGAATATGACAGATGTGCCGGTGCATGGTGCGCGCCTTCTTCGTGGGTATTTTCCCGAAGTCTACATTCCGACATGCTAGCTACAGGCGTAAGAATACGCCAAAAGCCCATATGACAGCGCTGTAATATGTCTTCCTTATGGGAGCTTTCAAGCTTTGAAAGGTGTTCGCTTGTATTATTCATAGTATCCCTACTTGTGTGCGAGTAAAGTTTTTCACTCGAATGCCATATATGAGCAGTCAGTATATCCACAAGTTCTGCATTTTATAAGAAGATATCAATTTGTCTACAGAAGGCGATCTTTTTATATACAAGGCTCAGCGCCAAAGCGCCACAAAAAAAAGATTCATGAGAAATCGCACCGATACGTTAAGCATCTTTAATGGAATTGTCAACTAAAATGCGTCAAAGGAAATAATCCGTTTGACGTTGTCTTCACTACTGCTTTGCTGCTTCTGAAAGGTTTGTGGAGAGCTTTGTGTCTTTTAGCATGAAACTTGTTTCCTAAAAAAAGTTTCATGCTAAAAGGCACAAACCTTCCAGAGCAAGCAGTCTACCGAGAGCTGTTTTTAGACAAAGAACCCTTAGCCCATACGAGGCTTTTTTCCATACGCCAAAAAATACGCGCACACACAAAGGACAAGAAAAAGTACAGGAGGGCTACAAGGAACCATGTTTCAAAAGGCAGACGGCTGATTGCCATAATTTCCATACCTTGGAATGTCAACTCAGGGACCGATATAAGAGATGCCAGCGCAGAATCCTTAAAGATAGAGATGCACTGTCCTGCCATTGGGGGGAGTATGAGAGGCAAACTTTGGGGAAGCAGTACAAGAAAAAAACACTGCAAGGGTGAAAATCCCAGTGCGGCACCGGCATCCCATTGACCGTGTGGCAAAGCCTGTAAACCTGCGCGGACAATTTCTGCAACATAGGCACCTTGATAACAGCCAAGCGTAAGCACAGCCGCCAACATTTTATCGAGAGCGCTGGGGTCTGCAAAGGCTACCGACAAAAGATTTTGCAGCCACATCGGCGCACTGCGTGCCCATAGGTCAAGTGCGGAAAAAAGCTGTGCGCTTGTTACAAAGTAGAGAAGAAACAAGAGTACAAGAGGAGGGGTATTGCGTAAAAAAATAAAGAAGGATGAGAGTGCATGCGCTGTGAGTGTGCGCGGAGCACTTGCCAGATATATACCTGCCACGCCACCAAGTGTGAGCGCGAGAATACCCGACCATATGCCTAATTTTATGGTACTTATTAGCCCTTTGAGCAACAGTCCGAAATGCCATCCCTCAGCATCTTCAAAGACAAGATACACAAGCAGACGTTCCCAATGCCATTCTTGGGGCACCACATGTCGCGCCTGTGCAGCCATGAAAAATGCCACAGCACAGCCAAGCAAAAACAGAAACAAAAAGATATCGAAGGACATCCAGAAACGAGAGTATTTTTTTCGCATCATCCATACTGCAATAAGCCTTGCAAAAAGGCAAGGGAAATACAGCGTTTTTTTGAAAGGGTTTTGGGGGAAACTTTTTTTATTTTTTTAAGTTTTTTTCTTGGGGGAAAACTTTTTTTATTTTTTTAAGTTTTTTTCTTGGGGGAAAACTTTTT
>CAYJHT010000131.1:0-6482 GCA_964369615.1 uncultured Desulfovibrionaceae bacterium | reverse complement strand
TCCCTCCCCCCCACAAAAAAACAAAATAATATAATACGAGTGCCGTTTATTATGTAGATGGAGATGCCATGAAACATATTCCCCCCATTGCTTGCTATGCTTTGACAGAGCAAGGTGCTGCGCTGGCACAAAAGCTGGCGAAACATATTCCTCTTCATGTATATTTGCCGGAGCGTATGGCGCAGAACGAGCGCGCCTTTGCGAGCTTGCCTGTGCTTGTGGCGCAAACATTTTCGTCGTATACGTCGCATATTTTTGTCGGCGCTACGGGCGTTGCTGTACGCTGTATTGCACCGCATGTGCGACACAAGAGTAAGGACCCTGCGGTTGTCGTATGTGATGATGCGGGGCGCTTTGCTATAAGCCTTGTTTCTGGTCACTGGGGCGGTGCAAATGCCTTGGCTGAGCAGGTGGCGCAGTGCCTTGGCGGACAGACAGTTATTACGACATCAACAGATGTGAACGATGTTCTTGCTGTGGACATGCTAGCCAAGGAAAATGGCTTGCGCGTGCTTGATTGGGCGAAGGTAAAGTTGATCAACGGCGCTTTTTTGGAAGGAGTGCGCGTGCAACTTTTTGACCCCTTGCGCGTGTTTCGCCATTTGGATGACACTGTTGTCCAGCGTGTGGGGCTGGATGCCGAGGACGCTTTGCCGCGTTTGCAAACAAGCGCGCCAGCAGTCTGTATTGATTGGCGCAAGGTGCCGGAGCACGAACACGTTTTGCGCCTTGCCATTCCGGCAATCCATGTGGGCATTGGATGTAAGCGGGGCGTTTCGTGCAAGGAAATTTGCAGTGCGATTGAAAAAACGCTGTCAGACGCGCACTTAGAGCAGGGCGCTGTGGCCTCTCTTTCAAGTATAGAGCAGAAGAGTGACGAGAAAGGACTTGTAGAGGCTGGCGCCATGTTGCAGCTTCCTTTACGCTTTTTTAGTGCCGAGGAATTAGCCGAGGCACCGAGTTTGACACCGTCTGCCATGGCAGCTCAGATTTTTGGCGTGGAGCATATAAGTGTGTGTGAGGGGGCGGCGCTTCTTGCGGCCGGCGGCGACGAGGCCACCTTGCTTGTTCCAAAGGTGGCACACGGGGAGCGCGTGACAATCTCCGTAGCCATAGCAGAACATTTTTTACCGGAAGAGGAAGGTCTGTAATGCAGGCAGCACCGATTCATATTATAGGCCTAGGTCCCGGCGACAGCGGTCTTTTACCGCCTCTTGCGCTTGCAGCTCTTGAGCAGAGCACGGTTCTTGTGGGTTATACCCTTTATATGGATATGGTTCCGCCGTCTTTGCGTGAGGGGAAGCAGGTTATTGTGACGGGCATGCGTCAAGAGAGGCAGCGTTGCCTTGCTGCTATAGAGCAGGCATTGGGTGGCAAACGTACTTGTGTTGTGTGTTCTGGTGATGCGGGGATTTATGGCATGTCCGGTTTGATTTTGGAGCTTCTTGCGCGTCAAGGGCATTTGGAGACAGTGCCCGTGGAGGTTATCCCCGGAGTTCCAGCGGTGTGCGCGGCGGCGGCGCTTTTGGGTGCGCCCTTGATGCATGATTTTGCGTGCGTGAGTTTGAGTGATTTATTGACACCGTGGGAGCGTATTTTGCAGCGAGTGCGTGCGGCGTGCAGTGCGGATTTTGTGCTTGCTTTGTATAATCCGCGTTCTCGTGGTCGGCAGGACCATCTTTTTCAGACACTTGAAATTGTGAGAGAATATCGTTCAGATGATTGTCCTGTGGGTCTTGTGCGCAATGCGTATCGTGAGGGGCAGAGCGTGAGTGTGCATGCTTTGGATGATTTCATAAATAACGCTGCAGATTCTGTGGATATGCTTTGCCTTGTGGTGATTGGTAATGAGAGTACGCGCCATATGGGGCAGTATATGGTGACGCCGCGGGGCTATGATATTCGGACTTGAAAGTGGGTCTTTTGCTTGCCTGCTTTGTTGAGAATTTATACTAAAAAAATATGAAAAAGTTCATTTTTTATTTTTTTCCTATGATATCAAAACCTTGCTTCTTGTATTTAAATTTTTTTTTATAGAAAATTTAGGTGACAAAGACAATTTTCTGTCGTAGGGTGCGAATGCCTGAGAGGGGAAAAGCTCATAAGAGGGCTTTTTGAGATACTCTTTTAGGTTGTTTTCGCACATTTAAGACTCGATTTCATAGGACGCATCATGAAAACATGTTTCAATCTCTTCTCTCGCTGGCTTGAAGGCCTGATGGCGAAGATGGGGCTTGGCATGCGTACCAAGCTCATTCTCTTATTCGTTATCATCAAGGTAGTGCCATTGATTTTACTTGCCTTTGTGGCATGGGATCAGGCTCTTACCTTGGGCAATGATATGAGAATGCGCTCTGAAAATATGGCGCAAAAAGCCATTGAAAGACTTGATTCTGCCGGTAAAGTGGCTATAAATGACTCTGTGAGCGCGCTTGATAATCGTGCAACAGAAGAAATTGAACGGATGACCACCGATGCTGCAAACCGCGTTGCCAGCTTTCTCTATTCGCGCGATGATGACTTGCGCCTTGCTTCCGCCCTTCCTGTAGACGCCTCCATTTATAAGAATTTTATTGAAAATCGACAAGGACGCATTGTGCAACAAAGCACGTGGGTGCTATCTGAAGATGAAAAAACGTGGATTTCTACACGCGAGCCTAAGGAATTTAGAGATATTGTCTCGTCCTCAGAAGAGAATGATGTCCGATTTAGGTATCGCCCCCCTGAGCAATTTGAGGATGTTCTCACGCCCCTCTATTTGGAAATGACCTTTGTAGATATCCACGGTCAAGAACAGATAAAGGTCACAAGCAATGATGTCATGGATCCGGTGCTGAAGGACGTGTCAGACAAGCGCAATACATTTTGTCGCGCAGAAGATTATTTTGCCAAGCTTAAGGAATTAAAGCCCGGTGAGATTTATGTCTCCGATGTCATTGGAGAATATGTTGGTTCAAAGATTATAGGCATTTATACGCCCGAAAATGCGGCAAAAAAAGGTATCCCCTATGAACCGGAAAAGGCTGCCTTTGCAGGGCCTGAAAATCCGAACGGAAAGCGCTTTCAAGGCATCGTGCGCTGGGCAACGCCTGTAGAAGAGAAAGGGGAAATTATAGGCTATGTGACACTTGCGCTGAACCATGACCATATCATGGAGCTTGTGAACCACCTCGTGCCGGGTGATGAGCGCTATACAGAACTTTCTGACGCTATCCGCGGCAACTACCTCTTTATATGGGATCATAAAGGACGCAGTATCGTCCACCCACGCCACCACTCCATCGCAGGCTATGACGCAGAGACGGGCGACCCGCAAGTCCCCTTCCTTGATATGCCCACCTACGAAAAATGGCAATCAAGCGGTGAGTCATATGCGGAATTTATCGTTGACGAACCTGAGTTTACCAACCAAAGCCGTGAAATAAAGCCGGCAATTCCTCTTTTGAAGGAAGGCCTAGTGGGACTTGATTGTCGCTATCTGAACTTTGCCCCGCAATGCGTAGGCTGGTATGATGTGGCAGCCGACGGCGGCTCCGGCTCCTTCCTTATTCTGTGGAGCGGCCTGTGGAAACTGACAACAGTTGCCGCTATCCCCTATTATACAGGGCAGTACGGCGATGCTCTACACGGTTTTGGTATCGTCACCGCTACAGCAGGCGTCGACGATTTCCATATGCCCGCCATTGAAAGCCAAGAAAAGATTTTGGCTCTCGTAGAAGAAGCGGATAGTGAACTTGAGGCCATTTCACAAGAAACCCTCGGAGCTATTAAGTCAAACTTGTGGAACACCGCCATGAGTTTGTCAATCTCAACCCTCGTCATGACCATCCTAGTCATCCTTGTGGCTATCTGGATGGCATCGAGTATTACGCGTAAAATTACACACCTTATTGCAGGCATCAATCGCTTCCGCTCAGGTGAACGTCAGTTCCGTTTCCAATCGCCGGTGCGCGACGAAATGGGCATCCTCTCTGACTGCTTGGACGATCTGGCAGACAGCATCGTAGACAGCGTCAAAGGCCCCATGACCATCACCGATCTTGATGGTATCGTCATCTATATGAATGATGCTAGCCTTGCTCTACATAAGAAAGAACTTGCAGAGGTTGTGAGCAAAAAATACAGCGATGTCACTATTTTCCAAGACGAACAATCCCCCATCACCAACTTCTTGGCAGGGCGTGAGTCTGGCATCATTTATCACGCGCTAACATCTTCATACTATAGGACAAAATGTTCATACTTTACAAATAGCGCCGGCGTGAATATCGGGGTTATTCTAGAATCGCAAGATGTCACAACGCTTATCGAAGAACAAGATCGCCTCGAACGCGAACGTGCCCTGCTCGATACAGTTATCTCCGCTTCACCAGATCTCATCTGGCTTAAAAGCCCCGAAGGTGTGTACATGTCCGTCAATCCCCGCTTTGCTGCATTCATAGGCAAAACACCGGAAGAAATTCAAGGTATGCCAGATTATGAAATTCTCAGCGAGGAAGCCTATCGCAATGCCTCTGTCAATTCGCAAGATGTCTTCTTGACAGGCTCAACACAATACACAGAAGAACGCCTCGTTTTTGCCGACGGGCACGAAGAAATTCTGGATATTGTTCGTGAACCAATCTTTAACAGCGAAGGTCAATTGCGCGCTGTCTTAGGTGTCGGCCGCGATGTCTCGCAACGCGTTTCCATCGAAAAAGAATTGCGCACCATGCAGCGTGACCTCATAAAGGCTGTAGAAGATGCAAACAAAGCAAGTAAATCCAAGAGTGAATTTTTGGCACGCATGAGCCATGAAATCCGTACACCCATGAATGCTATTATCGGGATGGCAAATATAGCAAAGCGCAAGTTGCACGATACCCAGAGCACCGACGTAAAGTCCGATGAATTACTCTCACATGTGCAGCAAATTGAAACATCATCAACACACCTACTAGGTTTGCTCAATGATATCTTAGATATCTCCAAGATAGAAGCAGGTAAAATCGAGCTGAGTGAAACCAGTTTCGATATGTCGAAGATGGTCAATGATGTGGCAGAAATTATTCGCCCTCGCTGTGAGAGCAAGAATATCACCTTCGATGTCTTAATGGAAGGATTTGAACAACAGCACTTTATTTCCGACGAGTTGCGCTTGCGCCAAGTACTCATTAACCTACTTGGTAATGCCGTAAAATTTACGCCGGAACTTGGCTCCATCACCTTCCTCGTCCGTCAATTAGCCAATGAGAATGGCAAGAGCCACGTCTATTTTGCCGTGCGTGATTCGGGCATAGGCATTTCCGATGAAGTGCTAGAACACCTCTTCACACCCTTCGAGCAGGGCAGCGGCTACATCACACGCACCTACGGAGGAACAGGGCTTGGCCTTTCCATAAGCCGCAGTATAGCAATGCTTCTTGGCAGTGATATCGAAGTGAGCACAGAAGTCAACAAAGGCAGTGAATTTAGCTTTAAGCTCTGGATTTTAGAAGACAAAGATATGATCAGCAGCGCGACAAGCGACGATGTTCTTATCCTTCCCGGCAAGCGCATCTTGCTTGTAGATGATGTGGACATTAACCGTATGATCGCAAGCGAGCTTCTCTCCCCCTTTGAGCTTGAAATTGATGAGGCTGACGACGGAACAACGGCTCTTGAAACCTTCTCAAATTCACCTGAAGGCTATTATGATTTGATATTTATGGATTTGCAAATGCCCAAGATGAATGGTTATGCAGCAGCTGAAGCGATTCGCAGTCTGCCCCGTGCAGACGCGCTGACCGTGCCCATCGTGGCAATGACAGCCAATGCTTTTCAAGAAGATATTGATATGACCATCGCGCACGGTATGAATGCGCACGTGGCAAAACCTATTGACATGGAAAAATTGACACACACCCTCAAGGTGTTCTTGGGTCAAAAAAAATCCGCAGCCTTATAAATGGAAAAAGTATGAGCACAGTTTTAGAACCCGGTAAGCGCATCGAAGCGCATTGTACACGATGTCAAGACCGCACAGGCCACGTGATTGTAGCCATGGTAGGGGATGTTATTGTCAAGGTTGAATGCTGCGCATGTCGCAGTGTTCACAAATACTATCCACCTCGCCTCCCCAAGGGTGAAGGGGGAGATGTTCGCCGCGTCCGCTCCGGCACAACCCGTAAGGACGCCATGGCTGCCCCCCAAAGCGCCACACGTAGCGCAACTCCAAAAAGATTAACAAGTAAAGCACTCGCCGAAGCCAATGCCGTAGAAAAAGCATGGCGACAAGAAATGGAAAAACCCTCTGCACCGGAAGCACAAGCCTACAGCGCACAAATGACACTAAAGGCAGACGATGTCATAAAACACGCACATTTCGGCATGGGCGTCGTCGTAGAAACCATCGCACCAGATAAAGCAAAAATTCTCTTTAGAGACGGAACACGAGTTCTACGATGTAGTCTCTCCTAGTTTTTAATTGTTTTTTATTTTTTTGGGGGGAGGTTTTAAAAGAT
>CAYJHT010000130.1:0-6501 GCA_964369615.1 uncultured Desulfovibrionaceae bacterium | reverse complement strand
AAAAAAGTTTCCCCCCAAGAAAAAACTTAAAAAAATAAAAAACAAATTAGAATAGCGTGGTGAACAGGATTTTGAGAGATAATTCTTTGTTGACCTTTGTGTCGGACTGTCGTATTTTTCTTGCTTCATAACTTTTTGTGGAGGAGAGGCGCTGTGGAAAAGAGGGAACAAAAGCAAAAGCGCAAGCCCGTTAAGATTGCCAGTAAGTCGCCGCATGTGGCGTATTTTTCATCCATGTTAGAGAGCTTTGCTGCGCGCGATGATCTTAATGAGGTTGTTAAGAATCGTGTGGTTAAGGCATGCGATCTTATGGACGCGGGGGTTGCGCTTTTCCCCAACGATTTTTTGCGTAAAGATATTATTCAAGATGTCAACAGCGCGTATGAGCAAAGCGATCCTGCTGCGCTTGAGGCCATGCAAGAGACGCATTTTGCAATGGCAGGGCGTATTATGGCCTTGCGCTCCTTTGGTAAGATGGCTTTTTTCCATATTATGGATGAATCCGGTCGTATGCAGTGTTATGCATCTAAAGAAGGCATGGGCGATGAGGCCTATGGTATCTTCAAGAAATTTGACATTGGTGACATTGTTGGTGTGACTGGGCATCTTTTCTTTACGAAGACGGGCGAGTTGACATTGAGCTGTCACAGTGTACGTCTTTTGTCTCGCTCTTTGCGTCCTTTGCCGGAGAAATATCATGGGCTTAAGGATATGGAGACGCGTTATCGCCAACGCTATGTAGATTTATTGGTGACGCCGCGTTCGCGCGAGATTTTTTTAAAGCGCAGTCAGATTGTCCGTGAGTTTAGAAATTTCATGGAGTCGCACGGCTTTTTAGAAGTGGAGACACCGATGATGCAGCCTGTGGCTGGCGGTGCGACAGCACGCCCATTTGTGACCCATCACAATGCGCTTGACATGCAACTTTATATGCGTATTGCGCCGGAACTGTATCTTAAGCGCCTTATTGTCGGTGGTTTTGAGAAGGTTTTTGAGATAAATAGAAATTTCCGCAATGAGGGTATTTCTACGCGTCACAATCCTGAATTTACTATGTGCGAATTTTATTGGGCTTATGCAACTTTTGAAGACCTTATGGATCTGACGGAGCAGCTTTTCGCGCATATTGCTGAGAAGGTCTGTGGCACGACCCGTATTGTATATCAGGGACATGAGGTGGATTTAAGTCCGGGTGCGTGGACAAGGTTATCCTTCCACGACTCATTAGAAGTCATCGGCGGACATAAGCCGGAGCTTTATACTGATTATGAACGATTGCAAAAATATGTGCGTGACAGAGGAGAGAAGCCTGTGGAAGGTGAAAGCCTTGCCAAGTTGCAGGCAAAGCTCTTTGACGTGGATGTTGAGCCAAAACTCATCCAGCCGCATTTTATTTATCACTACCCTACTGATATTTCGCCGCTTTCACGCAGAAATGACAAAAATCCCGACATAACAGACCGCTTTGAGCTTTTTATCACGGGTCGGGAAATTTCCAATGCCTTTTCTGAATTGAACGATCCTATGGATCAGCGCGGGCGCTTTGAGATGCAAGTGCGCGAGAAGGAAGCAGGCGATGAAGAAGCCTGTGCTATGGATGAAGATTATTTGCGCGCTCTTGAATATGGCATGCCGCCGGCGGCAGGTCAGGGAGTGGGCATTGACAGGCTTGTCATGTTACTGACAGATTCGCCGTCAATCCGTGAAGTTATCCTCTTCCCTCTTTTGAAGCCGGAGGTTTAGGTGGGCGAAGATACGAGGCCTATTGCGCGTCACAATATTTCTTTCGAGTTTTTTGTGGCTTTGCGCTATCTTTTTTCGCGCCAAAAACAGACCTTTATCTATGTCATTTCGTGTATGTCCATTCTTGGTGTGGCCTTAGGGGTGGGTGCGCTTGTCGTTGTGCTTGGTGTATATAATGGCTTTAGCACAAGCATTCGCGACAAAATATTAGGTGCCAATGCGCATGGGATGGTCATGTCCTATATTCCCGGCGCCTTAGATGATGCTGTCCCACTTATGGAGAAAATCCGCGCAACAGAAGGCGTGAAGGACGCGACGCCTTTTTTGTATACAGAAGTCATGTTGTCGTCACCGGGCGGTGTGAAGGGTCTTGTACTTCGCGGTATCGACCCGCAGACGGCGCCGGGTGTGGTGACTATGCTGCAACACTTAGACCAAGGATCTGTTGCGGCACTGAATGCCAAAGAGCAAGAAGGCAAGACCCCCGGTCTCATAGTGGGCAATGAGCTTGCGAAGATGTTGCGTATTTCAATCGGCAGTCGTGTCAATATTCTTACGGCCTCCGGCGAGCGTTCTACGGCGGGATTTTCTCCGCGTATTCGTCCTTTTGAGGTGGTGGGGATATTTAAGACGGGCATGTTTGAATATGATTCTTCCCTAGGTTTTGTGACCTTGCCTGCGGCAAGGGAGGTTTTGGGCTTGCCTGATAAGCGTATCACTGCCATAGAAATTACTGTAGATGATGTGTACAATGCGGATGTTATTGCAAACAGGGTGCAAGAAACCTTAAGTTCCCCATTCTATGTGCGCCATTGGATGGAAATGAACGCGAACCTTTTTGCAGCCTTGGAGCTTGAAAAAATCGGGATGTTCATATTGTTGACCATGGTTGTGCTTATCGGCTCTTTTTCCATAGTGACAACGCTTGTGATGCTTGTGATGGAAAAGACGCGCGACATAGCCATTTTGATGTCAATGGGTGCAACTAAGGGAATGATTCGCCGTATATTTATGATGCAAGGCACTATTATCGGCGTTGTTGGAACGTGCCTTGGCTACATTCTCGGTATAAGTCTTGCATTAGCTTTAAAGCACTATCAATTCATAAAGCTGCCGCAGGGTGTGTATCCTATAGATCACCTGCCCATGGTACTCACATGGAGTGACAGTCTTATAGTTGGCCTTGCGGCCATGCTTTTGTGTTTCTTGGCGACAATCTACCCTGCACGCCAAGCAGCACGCTTAGAACCTGCGGAGGCGTTGCGCTATGAGTAATATGCTTTACGACTTTGTGGGGGTGGGTAAGCGTTTTATTGATTGTGGCGAGGAATTAGAAATATTTTCCAATGTCTCTTTACAAGTAGCACAGGGCGAAAGCCTTGCAATTATAGGAGCGTCCGGTTCCGGAAAATCGACCCTCTTGCATCTTATGGGGGCGCTTGACAGACCAAGTACGGGAGAGATATTTTTCTGTGGGCAAAACATGGCGCATATGTCCGACGATGAAAAAGCCTCTTTTCGCAATTATTCTGTGGGCTTTGTTTTTCAGTTTCATTACCTTTTGCCGGAATTTTCTACAGTGGAAAATGTGGCGATGCAGGCAATTATTTCTGGCTTTTCGCGGAAAAAAGCGCTATCTAAAGCTAGAGATATTCTAGAAAGAGTAGGTCTTGGTCATCGTATGGAACATAAGGTGACGACGCTTTCAGGTGGCGAGAGACAACGCGCGTCCATTGCGCGCGCTGTCCTTATGGAACCGCGCGTTCTGTTGGCCGACGAACCTACGGGCAATTTGGATATACACAGCGGTAATCATGTAGGATCATTGCTTTTAGACTTAAATAAGGAGCTTGGCATGAGCCTTGTTGTGGTAACGCATAATGCTGCTCTGGCAGCCAGCATGGGGCGTACTTTGGAGCTTCATTCGGGAGTTTTGTATGATAAAACACTTTAGTAATCGTGGCGTGACGACGCTTTGCATGGCACTCACCCTTCTTGTGAGCTGTGTCGTCCTCTTTCAAGGCGAAGCCTTTGCGGCACAGGCCAAAAAGCAACTCGTGCTTTTATTGCCCTATCAAGTTAATGCAGGCGAAAACATGGGCTCGCTCAAACAAGATGTGCCACAGCTGCTCATGGAACGACTCAAAGGGCAAGGCGCTAACGTCATCCCTATGGACAGAGCCAGATACCTTCTAAATACGGCAAAAATTGAAACACTCGACCTGCAAGCTGCGCGCAAACTCGGCAAGCAAGCAGGAGCAAGTATTGTCGTCTACGGCGTACTAAACCAACTTGGCAACGGCTTTACCCTAGATTCACGTATCGTACCCATCGAATCCACCATCCTACCTGATGTTGTTACCCTACAAAAGACAAATATGGTGGAACTTGCCGCCGCCACTGATACACTCAGCACGCGCGTCATAGAAGCACTTAAAAGCCGTGAGCCTGTACAAGGCAGCGCCTCCATACCCGCAGTTGCAGGCGGCACACTACAAAAAGGCGGCCTCACTGATATTCGCATACAAGGCCTGCGCATCATGGATCCCGAAGCCGTCCTTATGCGCCTTTCCGTACGCAAAGGCGATAAACCAGATGCCGCCGCCATAAACGAAGAAATTAAACGCATCTGGGATATGGGCTATTTTAGCGATGTGTCCGCAAGCGTAAGCCCCGGAAATGTGCTCGTCTTCACTGTGGACGAAAAACCACGCATCGACAGCATCACCGTTGAAGGCTCTGACGAAATCGACGAAGACGATATCATGGCCGCTATGAGCACAAAAACAGGCTCCGTACTCAATGACAGACTCCTTGCGGATGACCTGCAAAAAGTGACGGAACTCTACCGCAAAGAAGGCTACTATCTTGCAGAAGTAAGCCACACAGTCGTGCCACGAGACAACAATGCCGTCGCGCGCCTTGTCTTAAACGTCAAAGAAGGCAATAAACTCTACATTGAAGAAGTTATCATCGAGGGTCTCACACATCTCGACAGAGATGACCTCTCAGAATATATGGCCTTACAACCACGCAGCCTCCTGTCATGGTTCACAGGCACAGGTATCCTCAAAGACGAATACCTCGAACGCGACTCCAACGCCATTGCCGCCTTTGGACTCAATGAAGGCTTTGTCGATATTCAAGTCTCCGCACCACAAGTCGACTACAGACAAGATGGCATCTATATCACCTTCCAAGTACATGAAGGCGCACGCTACAAAATCCGCGACGTGGAATTTGGCGGCGACCTCATAGATACGCGCGAACGCCTCTTGCACGTTGTTCAAATGGACGAACAACAAGAAGAAAATGAGTATTTCTCCTTGTCAATCATGCAAGAAGATACAAAACGTCTGACACAATTCTACGGTGACTACGGCTACGCCTTCGCAGAAGTAGACACAAAAATCGTCAAGGACGAAAGCGGCGAGCCATATTTAAAACTCGGCTATTTTGTGAATAAAAAGCAAAAAGTCTATATTCGTCGTGCAGTGGTCGAAGGCAATTCACGTACCCGTGACAATGTCATCCTCCGCGAACTGCGTCTTGCAGATGGTGATATCTACGAAGGCGCAAAATTGCGCCGCTCCACGGAGCGCCTCAACAGACTAGGCTACTTCTCCTCTGTTGACACCGAACTTGTCCCCACAGGCAATCCTGACGAAGTAGACCTGAAAATCAAGGTGAAAGAAGGCAATACCGGCGCCATCATGGCAGGTATCGGCTACTCAACCTATTACGATGTGGGTGTATCAGGCTCCATCTCAGAACGTAACCTCTTCGGACGCGGCTACTGGTTGCAACTCAACGGTTTTGTCTCATGGCGCCGCACTTCAGGCACTATATCCTTCACAAACCCACGCCTCTACGACACAGAACTCCTTGTAGGTAATGACTTCTACTACACGCACGACTACTGGGACGATTTCACAAAGGATACCATCGGGGACACTATCCGCCTCGCATATCCCTTAGGTGAATACACAACTATCGGAGCAGGCTATCGCCTTGAACGCTACGAACTGTACGACGTAGACGACGCAAGCTCCAGATCCATTACCGACTATGAAGGCATCAACTGGACAAGTGCTGTAAACGCTCGCATAACACGTGACACAACCAATGATCGTTCACGCCCCACAGACGGCACCATAACGCGTATCTGGGCTGAATACGGCGGCGGCGGCCTTGGCGGTACTGACAACTTCATCAAGGGCATGGTTGACTGGCAAGCATTTTATAGCTTTAACCCCGAACATGTCATCCACATCCGTGGTCGCTTGGGCGGTGTTTTTGAAAACATGCCCGGCAAACTTATCCCTGTCTTTGAGCGCTTCTATGTAGGCGGTATTGATACCATCCGCGGCTATGATTATTCTGATATATCTCCGCGCGACGTCGATTTTGGGGACGAAATTGGCGGCGACCGTATGGGCGTTGCTAACCTTGAATACATATGGACTTTCCAAAAAGAATTGGGACTCTCCATTGTACCCTTCATTGATGCTGGCTTCAATATAGACTCAAAAACAATGAAGAATGTGGGTGACTACATGGTCGCCTCAACTGGCCTCGAACTGCGCTGGCGCTCCCCTATGGGTGACCTGCGTATTGCCTATGGTATCCCCCTCGTGGAAGACTACAGCGGCAATGTCCCCCGCGGACGCTTTGAGTTTACAATGGGACAATTCTTCTAGGATTAGAGTTGTAGAGTTTGTTTTTTTATGAAAAGGCTTGTAGGGGGAACTTTTTATC
>CAYJHT010000129.1:0-6505 GCA_964369615.1 uncultured Desulfovibrionaceae bacterium | reverse complement strand
CAAAAAAAAGTTTCCCCCCAAGTGCTTTTTAAAAACACAAATAAATCTTTGATATATAATGCATCAATGAAAAGCCCACCATTGCGTTAGGGCGGCGCAGACGGCTGTCACAGCGAGGGTGACGATGAGAGCATACGCTATAACGGCATTGGCGGCGTCTTGTTTGTCTATAGTGGCGGCGGCGCTCAGGACTTTTGACGGTGATATGGCTCCTGCAAGGCCGCCTCCGATGCCGTTGGCTGTGGCGAGGATGAGAGGCGAGGCGTTCATAGATTCAGCAGCGGCGACTTGAAGCTTTGTCAGCATAGCGACGGATGATGAGGCAGAGCCACCAATGAAGCCGGCAATAAGGCCAAGGAAGGGCGTTGCGGCGGCGTAGGCAGTACCGAAGAGCGCTGTGGCTTGGTGGGCAAGGAGCAATATCATATTATTATCTGCAACGAGTTGCCAGTCGGCGCTTTTGCCGGAGTGGTTCATCATATAGGCGATTCCAAAAAAGAGCGCTGTGGCGACAAAGGGGGCGTATGCGCGTTTGGCGGCTTTTGCGAACATGGGAAGAGCGTCTGTACGGGAGACTTTGAGAATGGGCAAGCAGCACAGTGTGCTCACAAAGACCCAAAAGTAGGCCTGCCAGAACAAGCGTACACGCTCAGCACTGCCCGGAATAATTTCAAGAGGCATGGAAAAGTTCTTGAAGACAATGTCAAATAAGGGCGGCGTATTCATGAGAAAGGAGAGCACGAGCAAGAGCACCCACGGGGACACTGCCCGACCAAGACTCATACGTGCAATAGTGGCTTTGTCCTTGTCTGTAAGAACGCTCAAATCTTGTACGACACCGCCGCGTATTTTTACATAGGCGAGCAGTATCACGACCACAAAGATACCGGCAATGACCGCTGTCACTGTGAGCAAGGCCATATAGGCCAGTGCCATGGCGACAAGACCGGATGTTATGCCTGTGATGAGCGCGGGCAAGGCTCCTTTCCGCATGAGGGCAAAGCCTCCTGCTACATGCAAGCAAGCAAAAGCGACAGCAGTTGCAATTGCCGGCATAAAAGCAGCGAGGGCGACGCCTGTTTCAGTCAGTCCTTGTCCGGCGAAGGTGGCCATGACCACCGCAGGAATGCCCAAGAGCGCGTACATGCACATAGCAAGATAGCCAAGGCAGGGCAGAAGAATGGAGGCCGTGACAGAATAGCCGAGTGCCATAAGGATGGGTGGAAAAAGCGCAAGTGAGGCGGCGCCAAGGCCGGTCAAAAGCGTCCCCATGCCCACATTGATGAGCAGGACTTGCACTGCCTTATCCGCGGGGCTAAGTGTTTTAATGAAGGCTACAATGCGTCCCAATGCGCCACATTCGCCCATTATTGTAATTTGCATAATGCTGAAGGCGATCACAAGCCCTACAGGCAGAGAGCCAACGAGTGCGGACAATAAGATAGGCGCAATGACTCCGCCGGACGTATCGAAATAGAGTACGGCGACAAGCACAGTATACACGAGGCCGATAAAGCCTGCGAGGTTTGCTGAGAGTTTGAATAAAATCAGAAGAATGAGGATGAGCAGGAGTGGCGAAAGCGCCACAAGAGATGAAAATAACATAACCTTGTCTTTTGTTAAAAGTACGTGTATAAAAGGCATTAACAGGAAATGCCCCCGTAAAATTGCATACTATTCTACGGGACTCAAATTGTATACAAAAATTTTTAGCAAAACGCAAGTCATGAATTTTATAAGAATCTTGTGACGGGCGAAAAAAGTAATATTCAGGGATTTTATGGAACTTATCACTTTTCTTATTGATTTTATTCTTAATATCGACGAGCACTTGTTCGCGCTTGTGGAACAATATGGCTTGTGGGTCTATGCCATTCTTTTTTTGATTGTTTTTTGTGAAACCGGCCTTGTCGTGACCCCCTTCTTACCCGGTGATTCACTGCTTTTTGCGACAGGTGTTGTAGCAGGGGCGGGACTGCTAGGCTATGTGGAGTCTATGGCTGTGCTCTTGTGCGCAGGCATTATCGGGGATGCGGTAAACTATCAAATTGGGCGGCGTGTAGGGCCTGCCATATTCAAAAAAGACACACGATTCATCAAGAAAGCCCATCTCCTACAGGCACACGAATTTTATAATAAACACGGTGGCAAGGCCATTGTTCTTGCACGATTTATCCCCATTGTGCGCACCTTTGCGCCCTTTGTGGCAGGCATAGCCCTTATGCATCCTGCTGTCTTTCTTTTTTATAATGTCACAGGTTGTATCATTTGGGTCACATCCCTTGTGAGTGTCGGCTATTTTCTTGGCAATACCCCATTTGCACGGGAAAATTTCAGCCTCATCATCTATGCCATTATTGTCATCTCTGTCTTGCCCATCGTCTATGAGGGCACGCGCGCGTGGCTGAACAAGCGTAAGGAGAAAAACAACAAAGAGTCTCATTAAGAGCGCTCTCTTTGCACAATCTCTTTTTAAAAAGTAGTATGGGGGCATATTTTGGCAAAAAATCCCCCATACTCTTCAAAAAGTAGGAACACTACAAAAACAAGAGCCAATGCACACTCTAAAGCTTTATGCCTATATGTCGATGAGAAGTCTAACTACTGAATAAAAAATCGCTGAGGTGGCGTGCTACGTTGCGCATCAGCACTAAAAGACTATGTTAGCATAAAAACGGGGTGTATTATGGATTGGTGGAAAAATTTAAGCATCAGATATAAATTTAATGGCGTTATTTTTCTTGTACTTATTATCGCGGCTGTGTGTGCCTATATGTTCTTTGCAACATTCACACATCTTAAACAAACAGCCGATGCGCAAGTACGCGCCTCTGCCATGCATATCGAATTGCTCGAAGTGGAACAGCGCCACCTCCAATGGACCAATAATCTTGCTCAGTACATTTTAAGAAATAAACCGGAAAGACTCAATATCAACAAAACAGGACGCGGCTGCGCCCTAGGGCAATGGTATGACGGACCAAGTGGCAAAGTCCTCTTGCAAAAATTTTACCCGCAACTCGATTCCATATTCCGCAGCTTCTCAGATATCCACATAGACTTTCATGAATCCGCCGCACAAATTGAAACGCTCTGCATCGCAGGTAAAATAGAAGACGCCGTCAATGTCTACGAAACCGTCACCCTACCTGCCATAAAGGCAGTCCAAGATGGCCTTGAACGCATGAATACCGCGCTGACACAAGAAGTACGAACCCTCACGAAAAATGCAGAAGAAGCGACCAAGAACCTCACAGTACTTCTTATAGGTATCTGCGTCTTTGCCATTATCTTGCTCGTCGTGTGCGCTCTCACAGTTGGGCAATACATTTTAGAACCCATCCGCCGCATCAGCGCCTATACACATTCCTGCTTCAACGGCAATCCACACCCACTCAATATGAAACGCAAAGACGAACTGGGCACCCTCGCACAAGACCTCGAAAAGCTTATGGAGCATCTGCAAAAAGAACTCGCCTACTCACAAGGCATCTTAAACGGACTCACTGTCCCCTGCTCCGTCTTCTCACCGGATGATAAAACCGTCTTCACCAATAGACATATGATGAAACTTATAGGACGCACCGGAGAGCCTGAAAGTGTCTACGGCCTCTCATCAGGCGAATACATCCTCGGCAATAAAAATATGGAAACATCGTCCACTGTCGCACTGCGCGAAAAACGCACCGTGCGCGCAGAACGTACACTCATGAACTTTGCCAAGGAAGAAAAGCATGTCATCGTTTCCTCATCGCCATTTTATGACAATCATAAAAATATCCTCGGCACCCTCTCCATCTGGGCAGATGTCACCGACCTCGTCCAAAAACAAAAAGCCATAGAAGAAGGTAGTGTGCGCATGGCTGAAGTTGCACGCTCCTCACTCAAAGTCTCCGACGCAGTCTCCCAAGCAAGCCAAGAACTCGCCGCTCAAGTCGAACAAGCAAGCAAGGGCGCCGCACTCCAAAACAGCCGCATAGAACAAGCCGCAGAAACCATGTTTCACATGAACGAAAGCGTAAGCACTGTCGCAGAAAGCGCCTCTAGCGCCTCCGATGCCGCAAGCACCACCATGATGAAAGCACAAGAAGGCTCAGAAGTCGTCACCCAAATGGTGGGAGGCTTCAGGCAACTTGAAAAATATACTGACGAAGTCAAAAACGGCATGGATCACCTAGGCACACAAACCGAAGGCGTCGGCGCCATCATCCGCGTCATCACAGATATTGCCGACCAAACAAACCTGCTCGCCCTCAACGCTGCCATTGAAGCCGCACGCGCAGGCGAAGCAGGACGTGGCTTTGCCGTCGTCGCTGACGAAGTTCGCAAACTCGCCGAAAAAACTATGCAAGCCACCAGCGAAGTCGGCACCGTCATCACCGGCATACAAGACAGTACACGCCAAAGCATTCAAAGCGTCGAACGCGCCGTACAAGCCGTACACGGTGCCACCGTCCTTGCCACACAAGCGGGTGACACTCTTAATACCATTGTAAATATTGCTGAAAATACAGCATTACAAGTGCGCTCCATCTCCCACGCCGCAGAAAAACAATCCGCCACAAGCGCGCAAATCAACGAAAATCTCGAAGATGTGCGCAGTGTCTCCCAAGAGACCGCTATTGTTATGGAAGGCGCACATCAAGAAGTAGAATTGCTCGCTCAACAAGCAGAAACGCTCAATGGCTTGATAAGTAAATTAAAATAAGTTATATATTGTGCAGGAAGCGAGAGGGGGTTTTTTCTTAAAAATCCCCTCTCTTGCATGTCAAAACACTTTTTACTTTCGAGGTAGATAACTTATGTTCAGCGTATGGCACAAATTGAGTATTAGACGTAAGTTTTTTTGGTGCGTAAGCCTCTTTCTTCTTGTAGCCCTCATAGGCTCAACGACCTTCTTTATCACATTCACCAACCTTAAAAATACCACCCTCTCGCAAGTAGAAGTATCACGACTCAGCGACGAAATACTCACACGCCAAATACAACACCTACAATGGACAAACGAACTGGCAAACTACCTCACAGGCGACCAAAATGCCCGCCTCCCCATCGAAAAAGACAGCAATAGATGCGGCTTCGGTACATGGTACAACAGCCATCACCGCCACGAACTCATCGAACGTATGCCACAACTCGCCCATGACCTCGATGCCATAGATGAACCACACAAAAAACTGCACGCAACAGCCGTACGCATCGAAGAGCTATACAGAGAAGGGAAAAAAGCCGAAGCCATAGAACACTACAAAAATGTCACCCTGCCCATCCTAGCAGAAGTACAAAAAAGACTCAGCAACCTCAATAAACTCGCCGCCGAAAATATCGATAGCTGTGCGCGCAAGGTTGAACGCGAAGCAGATTTTGCGCAAATGCTCCTCATCATAATCTGTTTCGGTGTTTTCGTCGTTATTTTCCTCTGCTCCGGCGGCTTTTTCAGAGGAATACTACGCCCAATTTCACAAATTACCGACTTCGCACAAGGCTACTTCGAAGGAAAAAAAGGACAGCTCATCATCACACGACCCGAGCGCACTGACGAACTCGGCATACTCGCACGCGCACTTTGCAAACTCGTACAACACCTCAACACAGAACTCGCCTTCTCAAAGGGCGTCCTCCAAGGCATCACCGCGCCCTACTTCATTATCGGGCCAGATGCAAAAATTATGCTCACAAATCAACACATGATGGACTTTCTCGGCATAACAGCACCTCCAGAAAGCCTCATAGGGCAAGACCCCTACACCATCCTTTCAAATGACCGCTCGCAAGAACCGCTCGCTGTACGCGCACTTCGCGAAAAACGCGCCATTCAAGGAGAACTCGCCTTCACAAATAGAAAAAATATCCCCGTACGCGTCCTCGCATCCGCATCCCCATTTTATGACGACAATGGTGAAAACCTCGGTGTCATGGCCGTATGGGCAGATATCTCAGACATGGTCGACAAAGAACACCTTGAAAAAAATAGCGCCCGTATGCTCGAAGTCGCAAAGTCCGCACAAAGCGTGTCAAATGTCCTCTCAACAGCCAGCGAAGACCTCGCCGCACGCGTCGAAACCTCCAGCAAAGGCGCTCACGAACAATACAATTACATGGGCGACGCCAGCGCAAGCATGCTCGAAATGAACAACACAGTTATCCATGTAGCAGAAAATGCCTCAAGCGCCGCCGCAACAGCCAATGAAGCCATGAACCGCGCACAAGAAGGCGCAGAAGTCGTGCGCACCATGGTCGAAAGTTTCCACCATGTAGACGGATATACCACAAAAGTTAAAGGCGGCATGGATAGCCTCCATACACAAACACAAGGCATAGGCGCTATCCTCAATGTCATCAATGATATCGCCGACCAAACAAACCTGCTCGCCCTCAACGCCGCCATTGAAGCCGCACGCGCAGGCGATGCCGGACGCGGCTTTGCTGTCGTGGCAGACGAAGTGCGCAAACTCGCCGAAAAAACCATGCTCGCCACAAATGAAGTCAGCAGCGTCATTACAGG
>CAYJHT010000128.1:0-6544 GCA_964369615.1 uncultured Desulfovibrionaceae bacterium | reverse complement strand
GGGCGATGGTATTGCGTACTGTCACCTTTTCTTCTGTACCCGGTGCAATGTCAAGTTTCCCTAAGAGAGAGCCCACAAGTACCAGACGACGTCTGCTTTGAGGCACGCCATAATCCTTAACGTTTACAACGTCAAATGAGGGATTATAATCTAACTTTTTTAAGTCAGAGACAATTTCTAAAAACAAGGCATAATCCTTGAGTGCTGGAACGTTCTCCATCATAATTGTGAGAGGCCGCAATTCCTCAATGAGTCGAAAATACTCTAGGATTAAATCGTTACGCGGGTCATCAACGCTTTGAGAGCGGTTTAATCGTCGTACAGAAGAAAATCCCTGACAGGGGGGACACCCCGCAAGAAGATGTAGGGGAGCACCATTCAAAGTGTTTTTAATCTCATCGGCTGAAACAGTGCGAATGTCTTTTGAGAAAACAATGACATCTTGATGGTTTAACTTGTACGCATCCACAGCAACAGTCTCAACTTCCACAGCCGCTTTTGTGATAAAGCCAGCATCGTGCAAGCCTTGAGTGAGGCCACCGCAACCTGCAAAAAGGTCTATGCTGTAGAACTGTGTCATTGATAATACCTTCAAATGAAAAGTTAGTTTGATTGTACAGTAGTGCGAGCGTTAACGTGATTGCTGCGGAGGATGTCGTCGAAAGTCAACGCCAATCCGTGATTTATACACTCCAAACTTTTGTAATAAATTACTTGCATGAAGGTGACGTAATTGTCCAATAACTGTCATGTGTGCTGTTGTAAGAATGAGTTCCTCTTTGTCTTCATCATAAGTCGTAAATTGGACGTTGATAGTTTTGTTGCGAGCATTGATATAACCTCCATTGTTTGCATAAAAGGTATACGCATACGGGAGATTGTTATTATCGAGTGCTTGAAAGACTTTCACCTCGTCACTTACAAGAACAAATAAATGTCTACCATACTCTGCGTCTCTTAATGCTTTACCTCGCTTATTCTCCTCAATTTCCTCCAACAATATACATCCAAAATAATTGCCACCTCGAAGCTTTGCACGTTGGCATACAATGCTAGGCTTACCCTGTTTTTCCATCGTTCTGCCCGGCGTAGTATCACATGAAGGACTTGTGCATAAATAATATTCATCATTCTCAGATTTGAAAATTGTCCCCGTTGTGATATGATCAAACCTTGGCTCATGAGAGCACAAATGAGCATTGAGTCGTAACATGATGTCTAAGTCATTCTTCTCTGATTTTTCACGGTCTTTGGCAAAAGGGAAAGGGGCTCTATCTTGTGCCTCACAAACGAGATACCTTAAGACATCTAAAGTGCCTGACTCATTATCCGTGTAAACATTTGTACTGATGTCTTCAAAGATTCTTTCTACCAAGTCTTTGTAACGCAATTTTTCTACATGGCCAGCACATTTTGTGTTGATTTCTTGAGAAAGAGTATGAAAGAGGATGCCTGCTCGTGTGGCAGGGTTTGAAAAAATACCACTGGCTATCTTCTGAGATTGCTTGTGAATATTCGTAAGACATGACTGTACGAGCATTGTAAGAGGAGTCGGAGGTGAAACCAACATTCCATCAATAATCTTCTGAAATATATCAGCCACTTCAGAGACCTCTTTGTCCCCTTTGTTGATAATTGCAATAAAAAACCCTTGTCCACTAAAATGATCTTGTCTTTCAGCGTTTTCTATTATTTCAAATTCATGAGATAAATTTTCAAATACTTCTTGCACCCTTTCGTTGGTATGTACGACACAAAGGCTAAAGCCCTCTTTGCGAATAAATTTTTTTAAAATTGTTTGAGCGTGCGATGGGTCATTTGGGGCTAAAAAGTAATCTAATATCAAAAAATCTGCTTTTTCAATGATGCTATCAGGTGTATGTGGTCTATTGTCCACATGTAAAATAAATTGCTCTTTGCAAGAATTGAGAATCTTTTGTGCAATCTCAGCGGTATCTTTCATATCTGTATTATTTTTTTCTTCAACATCGTCTGAAGAAGAGAGGGACACAGGCTCGTTAAGGTCATCATCATCTTGCGCCTCTTGAGAAATGACAGGTGCCTTTTCACTCTCTACGTTTTCTCCTGAGCCATTGTCTGTATCCCAAAGGGTTTTATATTCATCGTCGATGATGACGATACTTTGAATTGGCTCAATGTAAATCCTTCTTAAGACTGAACTTAATTCAATAGCAGGACTAGCTGTCATATTTTGCCCCCTTGAGTTCAATGATAAAGTTAGCACCATCAAGTATTTTGGGATCGTCAGCCGTGGCGCATCGTATTGTGTGACCTACAACAGCGAGGTTTTGACGACATAGATATAAGCCTATCCCGCGGCCTTCAGTCCTTCGTGTATAAAAGAGTTCAAATATTTTCTCCGTGTCTTCATTATCAATGCCTGAACCCGTATCTGCAATAATAACTAAATTTTCTTTTCTGTCTAAAATGATTCTTCTGGGCTCATTTTCTTTCGTAAATCGCACCCAATATAGAGCATTATGTACTAAATTGATGAAGCAAGGAAATATTCGTGACTGTAGGTCTTGTATGGTAAAGGCCTTAAACATGTCTGTCACTTCAAACTCGGCGCGTACCGCTTCAAAAGCATTGCCAAAAAACTTCGTGATATATGTTCCTATTGCCTTACCTGTAATGGCCTCACGCGAACGATACGCTACTTTTTTGAGTGGACTTAGAAAGCGTAATCTATCTGTCAAAGCTTTTTGTGCTTCTAAAGTGTTGTTATATGCCTTTAATCTTTTTATTTCATGGGGAAAGCTGCGCATCCCCATAGCCACTTGTGATTCCATCGCAGAAAGCTCATGCCCGATAATTTCCACAGTGATTCCTAGCTGTGCAGCCTCATGCAGCATGTGCACTTTATTCTGCAAGGTGACATTTTCACGCTCAGTGTGTGCCCACGCGCCATCAATATCAATATTTTCGTCAATGCTCTCAAGCGCACTGATTACTGGCGCGTATCTTGATGAAAACTCTTCATATAACTCTACATATCTTTTATCTAACTCGTTAAGCGCACTTTGTAAATCTTGAACCTCATAGGTTTGCGTTAAGTAGTCAGCGTGTAAGGCGCTGTACTTCTTTGTGTCTTCTCGAGCAAGACTTGCCCAGTGATTTGCAATAGAATCTGACTTTGCTGTAATTAAATTGCGATACTTTGTCAGTTGTGAAGATAATTTTGATTGGTTACTTGCAAAATACGTCGTAACGACTTCCTTGGGAGTACCAAAGACCCCTTGAAGCTCCAGTTCGGATATTTTTTCTTTTAACTTTTCCAATTCTTGACAAAAACTAATGTAGGTATCTCTGTAAATTCGATAGTCTTCTTCATATACGTCATCATCATAGGGCTTAATGGGGAGTTTTAAGCCATCACGCAAATCTGCTAAAGCTTGTACTGATTCACGAATTTGAAATAAAGCCTCTTTGTCTGAGGACTTCATGGCCACGTCTAATGTTTCAGAGTGCTCCCTGGCAGCTTGAAGTCCCTCATGTGTTTTCGGAGTAGAAACTTTTAAAAAGGCAATGAAGTTCTTTTTTGTGCGTTTTTTTAATTTTTCTGCTTCTTTTTGTTCTTTTTCGTAGCGCTTTCTAGCTTTTTCTAACATTGGCAGGCGTAGCGGAGACTTGCGCCCATAGTAAGTTTCAGCAAGCTCTACCATAACATTTTTTACAAGTCGCTCCATGGCTCTGCGTGGCTTATTATCCACAAGGCCTTCGCGTCCGGCTTTGTCTTTTAAGTTCGGATTTTCTAAGCTGGAGAAGCTGACACCACCAAAAGTACGGCGGTAGGAAAACATATAGTGCCCAGCATTTAGTGTGCGTCTAGCCTCAACGTTGAACAAGTCCGCTCCATCCCTTCCATAAGGAAGCACGCGTAAGGAATCCCGATAAATACTTATTCCCGCATATTGTTTTAACCGTTCTAATTGCGCGAATTGCTCCGGACTATGGCTCGATCTTGACGCCACTTGTTCAAAGGTTGCAAGCATAAGCTGAAATGGCCCTAATTTGTTCCTGCTCTGTTTTTCTGGAATATATTCCCTTGGTGCTATAACAACGTCTTGGGGTTCGAGGTTAAAAGCCTTTACTTTTCCTTTAAAGACTCCCCTTTTATCAAATTCTCCCTTCACCCAGTGTTCACAAAGCAGAAAGTCATCCAAGGTAAAGCCATCTTCAGATTGAAGCACAGGAAAAACAGGTTTCTGGGGTGCATGAACATAAACGCCATATTCAAAGTTCAGCTCAACTTCACTGAGCGGATCAACAAAGGAAATAAGCGTTTCCCGCAAGTTAGTACGCACGTCGTGCTGCTCTGGAGTGCCTAAATCACCCTCAAGCCAGTTAGATAGCTCTGTACACACTTCAAAGCAAAATAGCGCCGTGCCATGCTTCCCTTCTTCTTCGGGAAGTTTTTTCAGTACATCGTTCCACCGCGCCAATGGCATGAGCGGTAAAGCTGTGCTTGCATCAAAATCCAAAATGCGTTCACTAGTTGTTTCTTTAAGGCCAGTCTTACTTTCTAAATCGTCAAAGCGTAACCATGCATCATATACACGTTCAGGAGCATGAGTGATGGAGTCGTGAAGTTCTTGTCCCATGTGTTTAAGAACTTTGGGAATGTCCCGTAAATTTTCTACTTCCATGAGAGGAAAAGAAATATCGTCGATAAAGAGATAGGGATTTTCAAAAAAACGCCAATCAACGAGCAGGACACTAAACGAACTGTCTCGCTTTTTAGAGACAACTAAGGTGACTGGACCTAAAAAGCCAGCAGAAAGACGACCAATGCCTTTCTCTCCCTGTCTTACACGCGGAGGAAGGCCACAAGTATCTTCGGGAAGCAGGTTCGTACCAATTTTACTATCAGTGCCGATGACAAGCCATTTATTTAATAAATCTTCCGTTGTCATGCCGCATCCATTATCGATGATACATGCAGCATCGACAGAGCTTTGGAAAATATGCAACTCTACATCACGGGCATAGGCATCGTAAGCATTTTTCCACAACTCACTAATAGCAGTCGGAGCGTCCGCGATTTGTCCGCGTCCCAGGTGGTCTATCGCTCGTGCACGAGTTTGAAATGACGCTTTTTGCATGGCATACCTTCAGTTAGAAGACGTTTCGTATTGTGTCCAGACATGTGCTGTTTGAGGCCTTTATAAGCAATCCTCTCACGACATATGATAAACGTTGCGCTAATGCAGTAGGTGTTTATATCCTCATTTATTCTTGTAAACTTTGTGTAAGGCTTGACTGAAAAGTACTTCTTAGGCTGCCTTTTCGGCTTGTACGCAAATCTATTGCCCTTCACCGTATCTATTTCAAATAATTAAGAGCATTTAAGACGTTTGTAAAAATCTTCTAAGCATACAGTAACATTCTTGCGTGAAGTTCAACATACCTCAATACGGGGCGTCTGTCAAAGGATACATGCTGAAGGTGCGATGGATTTCCCTCATATGTACGTCCTCTCATTGCTGTGCTATCTTTGCTTACGCTCGACGCTACAATGCTGTAACGGCTTTACGAGACTTTTGTCCCTCAAAAAATCTCACATATATATCATCTCCTTGAACAAACACAATATCCCCTTCAAGGAGAAGAAATATGCAAGAATACCAATCTCAAGACATCGGCGAACTGTCAAAGGCTTTACTGGCAGTACAAAGACAATTACAGCCCGCCACCAAGGACGGCAATAATCCTTTCACTAAGAGCACTTACGCCACGCTCAACTCCGTCATGGAAGCGTGCCGTGAGTGTCTGCACAGCAATTCCATTTGGTTAACACAGCTCCCCATGCCAACACCGCCACATATAGGCAGTGGGCATTTGGGACTCATGACAAAGCTCACCCATACCCCATCAGGTCAATGGCAATCGTCCTTTATTATCGCCCCACTACCAAAGAACGACCCGCAAGGCATGGGTTCTGCCCTCACTTATTGTCGGCGATACGCCCTCACCGCAATGTTAGGAATAGTTACTGAAGATGACGATGGCGAAGCAGCAAAAGTGCCCCCAAAAAGGGCGACACCTCAAAAACAGGCCAGAAATGCCCCTGTGACACAAAATAGCAATCAAGACATGTCCTACATCGAAAATTCTCAAACACAGCCCTCAAATCCGCCGTATCAGCACAATAATTTTTCAAGTCTCCCTCACATAGACGGCGTGACCTATCAACACATCACCGCACAAGACGGGCGTCCCTGCATCGTGGCTTCCGGCAATACCCAAGCCAAGCGGGAACTCCTCAAGGGAGCCGGTTTCCAGTGGAATGTGCAACGCAAGATGTGGTGGAAGTACGCCGACGCGGCATAATTTCGCATTCACAAACACAGCCCGCACAAACGCACAGACGCACAAACAAAAAGTAGGCCGTCCCTCACAAGGGGATGGCCTACTTCACTTTTAAAGGAAAAGCATATGACTCACGAACAGATAACACAAAAAGCCCAAAACCTTTTGGCCTGCATTCAGCACGGTCTCCACCTCCACGACAAACAAAGTA
>CAYJHT010000127.1:3059-6554 GCA_964369615.1 uncultured Desulfovibrionaceae bacterium | reverse complement strand
GAGCAGAGCTGTGGGGGGAAACTTTTTTTTCCCAAAAAAAGTTTCCCCCCACAAGACTTTCAGAAAAACAAAAATAAACTTTTAAAAAACATACCGGAATAACTTAGCTGTATTGTGTTTGAAGTCATATTTTTCTTGACCTTCTGCGCACAAGGTTCTAAAAAATTGATGCGGCGGTGTTTTATGTTAATGCTCGTTATTTAGTATAGGGCACGATGTATTTTTGATAGAAAAACGTATTTTTGCTGAATGGAAGGACGGACATGATATCTTTTGCCCAAATTTGTGAGCGTAATGCCTCTGTTGCTGTTGTTGGTCTTGGTTATGTGGGTTTGCCATTGGCTGTGGCTCTTTCAAAGCATATGAACGTGATTGGTTTTGATATAGATGCGCAGCGTGTGAATGAATTGCAGAAGGGCTTTGATCGCACCCATGAGGTGGAGACGCGTACTTTGCAGAAGACAACAATCAATTATACGACTCAGGCGGAAATTTTGCGTGAGGCATCGGTGATTATTGTGGCGGTGCCAACGCCTATTGATGTACATCGCAGTCCGGATTTGAAGCCATTGCTTGATGCGACGCGTGTGGTTGGAACGTGTATGCCGAAGGGCTGTGTTGTTGTGTATGAGTCGACGGTGTATCCGGGTTTGACGGAGGAATTGTGCGTTCCTTTGCTAGAGAAAGCGTCTGGTTTTACTTATAATTCAGATTTTTATGTCGGTTATTCTCCTGAGCGTATAAATACGGGTGATAAGGTTCACACGCTTGAGACGGTGATAAAGATAGTGGCCGCTTCGACGCAGAAGACTTTGCAATTATTGAAATCTCTTTATGGTCTTGTTGTTAAGGCCGGTATTTATGAGGCCTCTTCTATTAAGGTTGCTGAGGCGGCTAAGGTTATTGAGAACACGCAGCGCGATGTCAATATTGCTTTGATGAATGAATTTTCTATTGTTTGTGGGCGCATGGATTTGGATACGACAGAAGTGCTTGAGGCGGCGCGTACTAAGTGGAATTTTTTGCCATTTTATCCCGGTCTTGTGGGGGGGCATTGTGTTGGTGTTGCTCCTTATTATTTGACCTTTAAGGCTGAGGCGCTTGGTTATTATCCGGAAGTGATTTTGTCTGGTCGGCGTATTAATGACGGCATGGGTAAGTACGTGGCAGAGACCACGATTAAGAAGCTTATTAAGCGTAAACATGCTGTGTGCGGTGCGCGGGTGGGTATTCTTGGCTTGACTTTCAAGGAAAATATTCCCGATTTACGCAATACGGGCGTTATTGATATTGTTGCGGAGCTGACGGAATATACGTGTGAGGTCTTTGTGCATGATCCCTTGGCGCGTCCGGACGAGGCTTTGAAAGAATATGGTTTGAATCTTGTTAAGTTGCAGGATTTGAAAAACTTGGACGCCTTGATTGTGGCTGTGGGGCATGATGCGTATAAGGCATTGCGTCCGCGCGATGTGGCGGCCTTTTTTGGAAAGCCGCAGGAGGGGGGGCTTGTAGATGGCCTTGTTGTTGATATTAGAGCGCTTTTTGATAGGGATGTTTTGCAGGGTATGGGTTTGGAAGTGTGGCGTCTTTAAGAATTTTGTACGTAACGGCGACGCGGGCTGAGTGGCAGGGCGCGTGTGGTGTGTATGGTGAGATGCCGCCGCGTGAGCAGTGTATCCATAATTTTACGAGTGCCGGTGGTGTTGCGAGTGCTGTGCTTGTGACGGGTGTTGGCCCTGTGAATGCGGCGATGGCTTTGGGGAAGGAGCTTGAGGGGGCGCGAGGCGCGGATCTTGTGCTTAATATTGGCCTTGCGGGGAGTTTTGACCTTGAGCTTGCGCCTTTGTGTAGTCATTGGCGTGTTGTGCGTGAGAGTTATGCCGAATATGGTATTGTGCGTGAGGGGCAGTGTGCCGACGCGCATGCCTTGGGTTTTCCCCAGTGGGAAGGGGAGAGAGAGGGGGATGGGTCTGGTCAAAATGTGTGGCAGAGTGTGGACTTAGACGCACCTGTCGTGCATCCTGTCTCGGATTCTATGTTGGCGGACTTGCCTTTGCGTGGCAGTGCGCACGCGATTACTGCTGCCGGTGTGACGGTGTGTCCATTGAGGGCGGCGGCTTTGCGGGAGCGCTTTGCTGTTGGGAGTGCTGCGCGTCCGATGCCTTTGTTAGAAAATATGGAAGGCTTTGCCCTTGCTCTTGTGTGCGCCCGCTATGGTCTGCCCTTTGTGCAGGTGCGTACTGTTTCCAATGCGGTGGGCGAACGTGCTCGCGGAAGTTTTGATTTTCAAGGCGCCTTGGCGTCCTTGGGGGAAGTTGTGCAGCCCCTTCTTTGCGCATAAATACTATTAACTGCCTATGGGAAAATGCCATGTCAGAACTCAAAGCGCGACTTGCGCATGAATTGCCACATATTGAAAAGGCGCTTGCGCAAGCCTGCGCGGCTTTGCCTGCCTCTGTTCGTCCGACAGCAGAACATATTTTTAGCGCAGGTGGTAAAAGATTACGCCCCTTTCTGACTATTATTACGGCTAGATTACTTGGCTATGCGGAGGATGATATTTATTCTCTTGCTGTGACTATGGAAATGCTGCATGCCGCGACGCTCTTGCACGATGATGTGCTTGATGATGCGGTAACGCGTCGTGGGCAGGCGGCGGCGCATACACTTTTTGGCACGGCGTCGACGATTCTTGCAGGGGACGCCTTGCTTGCGGCGGCGAATACGCTTGTGGCAAGCTTTGATGATGTGCGCCTGTGCAGATGTTTTTCTGATGCTACGATGCAGACTGCCAGCGGAGAAATTTTAGAAATTCAATATATGCGCCGCGTTGACCAAGATGCGAGTGTTTATGATGCTATTGTGCTTGGGAAGACGGCGTGGCTTTTGCGTGCTTCTTGTCTTTTAGGGGCATTGAAGGCAAGTGTTTCGCAAGAAGTGCTTAAGAGTGTTGCGGCCTATGGGCAGGCACTGGGCATGGCTTTTCAATTGGTTGATGATGCGCTGGATTTTGCGCCTGAAGCTGTGACGGGCAAGCCTACGGGCGGCGATATTTTGGAAGGCAAGTTGACACCGCCTATACGTCTTTATAGGGCGCAGCTCGCAGAAGCTGAGCGCGTTCGCTTTGATGCGGCCTTTACGCAAGGCACATTCACCAAGGACGACGCCGCCTATATGGGGGCAGAGATATGTCGATTAGGGCTTGACGTGAAGACGCGCGACATGGCAAGCAAAGCTTTGAACGAGGCGAGAGAGGCTTTGCAGACATTGCCGCAGGGTGAAGAACAAATTATATTGCAACAAATGACTGACTTTGTTCAGAATAGACAAAAATAGAGGGGAAATACCATGTTGTACCGCATCGAAGTGGGCTTGCATCCGCATATAGACGACACCGTGGGGAAGAAAACGGCGCATCATATAGCAAGCGCATTAGGCATTCCTGTGGCAGGCATACGACAAATAAAGGTCTTTACCCTTGAAGCTGGCTCCCCT
>CAYJHT010000127.1:0-2959 GCA_964369615.1 uncultured Desulfovibrionaceae bacterium | reverse complement strand
ACGGCGGCTCCCCTGACGGCGGCGAGGCCAAAAACCAAGGCAAAACACTCACAAAAGACGATGTGGCTTTCTTGCTCCACGAAGCTATCTGGCACGATCCCGTCATGCAACGCGCTTCCTTAGAAGCCCTTCCTCTAGAACCCTTCGACGCGGACTTCATTCTTGAAGTAGGCTTTCGCCCCGGCGTCACCGACAACGAAGGACGCACCGCACGCGACACCGCCGCTATGGTCCTAGAATTGCCGCGCGAAGCAATCCACGTCTATACTTCCATACAATACAGAATCTCAAGCACGAAGGACGCGCCGCTGACACGAGAACGTGTAGAACTTATCGCCCGTGACCTTTTGTGTAATGAATTGATTCAGCGCTATCGCTTAAAGAGCAAGCAAGAATGGCAAAACGCCGCAGGCTTTGAGGCGCAAGCGGCGAAGGTGACAGGCTCTGCCAGCGATGCTGTAGAAACGGTCACTTTGTCTGCGATGGACGACAAGGCCATGATGGACGTAAGCCGCGACAATACCCTCGCCCTGAATCTTGAAGAAATGCAATGCATCCGCGCCTATTTTCAAGATGAGACGGTAAAGCAGCAGCGTGCGGCACGCGCACTGCCTGCCGACCCCACAGACGCAGAATTGGAAGTCTTGGCGCAGACATGGTCGGAGCATTGCAAACACAAAATCTTTGCCTCCCGTATCGATTATCACAATACACAAACAGGCGTGCGCGAGGATGTCGATAATCTCTACAAATCCTGCATTCGTGATGCGACCGCCACTATCCGTGCGCGTCTTGGCGAAGGCGATTTTTGTAAATCCGTCTTCAAAGACAATGCCGGCGTTATCGCCTTCATTGGCGCCTATGACGCGTGCATAAAGGTAGAAACACACAACAGCCCCTCCGCACTTGACCCTTATGGCGGCGCCTTGACAGGTATTGTCGGCGTGAACCGCGACCCTATGGGGACGGGCATGGGGGCAGAACTTGTTTGTAATACGGACGTTTTCTGCTTTGCTTCTCCCTTCCATGACGCGCCGTTGCCGCCGCGCCTTTTGCATCCGCGCCGTGTGCTTGAAGGCGTGCGCGAAGGCGTGGAACACGGCGGCAATAAGTCCGGCGTGCCTACGGTCAACGGCTCCCTTGTTTTTGATGAGCGCTTCCTTGGCAAACCCCTCGTCTATTGTGGTACTGTGGGCGTCATCCCGACAGAAGTTGCAGGCAAGCCCGGCTGGGAAAAGAAGGCGCTTGTGGGCGATGCTATTGTTATGGTGGGCGGACGTATTGGCAAGGATGGTATCCACGGCGCCACCTTCTCCTCGGAAGAATTGCATGAAGGTTCCCCCGCGACGGCTGTACAAATTGGCGATCCTATCACACAGCGCAAGATGTATGATTGCATCATGTGCGCGCGTGACCTTGGCTTGTATAATGCCATAACTGACAATGGCGCTGGCGGACTGTCCTCCTCCGTAGGAGAAATGGCTGAAGATACAGGCGGCTGCTATCTTGACCTTGCCAAAGCGCCCTTAAAATATGACGGCCTGCGCCCGTGGGAAATTCTTATATCGGAAGCGCAAGAACGCATGACCCTCGCCGTGCCGCAAGAAAATGTGCACGCCTTTCTCGAACTCGCAGAAAGGATGGACGTAGAAGCCTCTGTGCTTGGGCAATATACGAACTCTGGTTTCTTCCATGTGGTTTATGGCGAGAAAACTGTCACGCATGTGCATATGGACTTCCTGCATCACGGCGTGCCGCAACTCAAGCTCAAGGCGCAATGGCAATCGCCTAAGCACAAGGACAGCCGTCTGGAAATGGACGCAGCGCAGGCAGGCGACTTCTTAAAACGCATGCTGGGGCGTCTGAATATTTGTTCCAAGGAATATATCGTCCGTCAATATGACCATGAGGTGCGCGGCGGCAGTGTTATCAAGCCTATGGTGGGTGTCAAGAGTGACGGCCCCTCCGATGCCGGCGTCTTGCGTCCTGTGCTTGAGTCTGACGCAGGCCTTGTGATTGCGCATGGTATCTGCCCGAAATTCAGCGACTATGACACCTATTGGATGATGGCTAATGCGATGGATGAGGCCATTCGTAATGCGGTGGCTGTGGGAGCCAATCCCGATTACCTTGCAGGCGTAGACAATTTCTGCTGGTGCGATCCGGTGGAATCAGAAAAGACGCCGGATGGTCAGTATAAACTCGCCCAACTTGTGCGCGCCTGCAAAGCACTTTCTCAATTCGCTCTCGCCTATGGCGTCCCCTGTGTCTCCGGCAAGGACTCCATGAAAAACGACTACACAGGCGGCGGTGAGAAAATCTCCATCCCGCCGACGGTGCTCTTTTCTGTGCTTGGTGTCGTGGAAAATGTGGCACGCACGCAAACCTCAGATTTCAAAAAATCAGGGCATTATATTTACATCTTAGGCAATACAGCGCGTGAAATGGCGGGTTCTGAAGCAGCTTCCGAGCTTGGCCTTTTGTGCAACACCGTGCCCCATGTGCATGTTGACAGCGCTTTGCCGCGTTATCGCGCCTTGCATCGCGCCATATATGAGCGCCTCGTAACTGCCTGTCACGACCTTTCAGACGGCGGTCTTGCTGTGGCCTTAGCAGAAATGTGTGTAGGTGGCAGGCTTGGCGCCACAATAAATGTAGACGCCGTGCCAACGCTGCACACAGGCGAGCAGCTCACATGGGCAGAAAAGCTCTATAGCGAGTCAGCCAGCCGCCTCCTTGTCAGCGTTTCACCAGAAAAAGCAGCCCTGTTTGAAAGCCTCATGAAAAGAACGCACTATGCACGCATCGGCGCAGTAACCAACGACGGCGTCCTCACCATCAAGGCTGCCGATACTGTCCTATGCACGGAATCCGTCGAAGATTTGACCTCTGCTTTTAAGGGTACCTTGGATTGGTAAAGGATTGGGATTTTATTTTATTTTATTTCATTTCATTTCAT
>CAYJHT010000126.1:0-6564 GCA_964369615.1 uncultured Desulfovibrionaceae bacterium | reverse complement strand
CACTTGACAAAGAATATCATTATGAAGCACTATCAAGTGCCAGAACATAAAATTCATGTGGTGCATAATGCTGTTGCACGTCATGAAGTGGAGCATCATTTTTCTGTGCCGGAACGATTGCGCGACGAAAAACGCGTACTTTTTCTTGGGCGTGTTACTTTCCAAAAAGGGCCGGGCTACTTTATTGAGGCTGCTAAAATGGTCTTGGAAAGGGAAAAAAATGTGCGTTTCTTCATGGCTGGTTCCGGTGATATGTTGCCAAATATTATACGCCGTGCAGGTCAGCTTGGCATTGGCAATCGTTTCCACTTTACGGGCTTTTTGCGTGGGGAAGAGGTGGATCGTATTTTTGCCATGAGTGACCTTTATGTCATGCCAAGTGTGTCTGAACCCTTTGGCATTACACCGCTTGAGGCCATGCTCTATGACGTGCCTGTCCTCTTGTCGCGTCAATCCGGCGTTTCTGAAGTGTTAGACCATGCTCTCAAGGCCGATTTTTGGGATATTCGTGACATAGCTGATAAAATATGCGCCGTCTTGCGCTATCCGGCTCTTGCAAGTGAATTGGTAAAGAATTGTAAGGAAGAAATGAAGAGTCTGCGCTGGGAAAATGTTGCAGACCAACTCAATCACATTTATGCGAACGCCGCCGAGGCAGGAGGTCATTGATTATGTCGGCCGTAAGCTTTTATTTTCAGGTGCATCATCCGTACAAGTTACGTCGTTACACTGTTTTTGACTTGGGGCAAAATTCTATCTATGAAGATGACGACAAAAACTGCGACGCCATGTTGCACATGGCGCGCACATGTTATCTCCCTATGAATGACGTACTTTTGCGTCTTATTCGTAAACACGGGCAGAGTATGCGTGTGGCCTTTTCTATTTCCGGTCTCACCTTAGAACAATTTGAACAATATGCTCCGGAAGTGCTTGACAGCTTCAAGGCTCTTGCGGACACAGGTTGTGTGGAATTTTTGGGGGAAACATATTGCCATTCTATCACCTTCCTCTACGCGCCCGATGAGTTTGCGCGGCAGGTGAAGTTGCAGAGCCAAAAAATCAAGGATCTTTTTGGTCAAAAGCCCACGACATACAAGCATACAGAGCTGATTTATAATAATGATATGGCGCTTGCCGTCGAAAAGCTCGGCTTTAAGGCCATGCTTGCAGATGGTAGTGAACACGTGCTTGGCTGGCGCAGTCCAAATTTTGTGTACCAGTCCGAACTTGGACAAAAGCTCAAGGTGCTTATGCGTCATTCGTCTTTGTCTAATGATATTGCCATTCGTTTTAGTCAGCAAAATTGGGACGCATGGCCACTTACAGCCGACACCTTCGCCGCATGGTGCGACGAAGCCGCAAAGGCTGGCGCAGGGACCTCTGATCAAGAGGGCAGTATCAACTTATTTATGCCCTATGAAACCTTCGGCCTGCGACATAGTGCAGAAACGGGTATTTTTCAATTCATGGAAGCCTTGCCCGATGCGCTCATGGAAAAGGGTTTCACCTTTAAGACACCGCAAGAATTGACACAGGCAGCAAAGCCCGTGGGCTCTGTTGATGTGCCTTATTTCATGTCATGGGCGGCTTCCGGTCATGATTTGGACGTCTGGCTTGGTAACGATATGCAAAAGGACGCTATCCGTTCCCTCTATGCCTTGTCAAAGATGAAGCCTGAATTATACGGAGAAGAAGTGTGCAGAACATGGCAAAGGTTACAAGCCTCTGACCATTTTGCTTACATGTGCACGAAATGGTTTACGACACTTGATAATTATCTTATACGCAGTCCACATACTAGCCCCTTTGACAATCCGTATGATGCTTATATAAATTATATGAATGTGTTGGCAGACTTTGAATTATGCCTTAAGAATATGCCCGTACCCACAGTACGGCGCAAACGTGCGGTGAGCACTGATGAAGGTTCTGCGCCAAAAAAGAAACCTGCGGCAAAGAGCACCTCTCAAAAAGAGGACGCTGTCACAGAAAAAGCAAGGGCGCCGCGACGCAAGAAAACCGTCACAGAAAAAACTGAGACGACGACGTTGACGACCAAAGAACTTTCGAGTATGCCCTCCGTGCAAGAGTCTGTGGATGGCGTCATACCTGTGACGGCAAAAGCACCGACTCGCCCTCGAAGAACTCGCACTACAGCAACATAGAGACAACGAAACGCAGACAGTGAAAAAATGTTCCAAAAATCAAGGAGAACTGCATGTCAGATGAAAGTAAGGCCTTTCTGTTTGAAGTAAGTTGGGAAGTGTGCAATAAAGTTGGCGGCATTTATTCCGTGGTGAGCAGTAAGGCTCTCCACGCCGTAGACCAATACGGAGAAAATTTCTTCCTTTTTGGCCCTGATACAAAGAATAATGCTGAATTTGAAGAGACGGATGAACCTTTCTGGGAAACCATTCGCCCCTTACTCTCTCTTCGCGATTTCAAGTGCCGCTTAGGGCGCTGGAAAATTCCCGGCAATCCCAAGGTTATTCTTGTGGATTTTGCCAAGCGCTACGACAGCAACCAGCTTCTTTATGAACTGTGGGGCTCTTATGGTGTGGACTCCATGTCCGGTGGTTGGGACTATATAGAACCTGTGATGTTCAGTTATGCCTGCGGCGAGATTATCGCTGCTATTCATGAAGGTTATGTGCGCCCTCAAGGTGGAAAAAGCATCGCCCAATTCCACGAGTGGATGACAGGCGCAGGCCTCTTGGCTGTGAAAAAGCTTGCACCTACGGCGGGCACTGTCTTTACAACACACGCCACCATGCTCGGTCGCGCCCTTGCTGGCACAAGCATTGATATTTATAAAAATATGCGGAAAATCAACCCTTCCGCAGAAGCAGACAATCACAACATCACTGCAAAGTGCTCTATGGAAGCCATATCAGCGCGTGAGGCTGATTGCTTTACCACTGTAAGTAATATCACCGCAGAAGAAGCGACGGCTTTCCTTGGCAGAACGCCCAATGTCATCACCACAAATGGCCTAGATATGCGTGTGATTCCTGATTATTCAGAAGATCGCACAAAGCCTCTTGAGCTGCGCAAACAGCTTCTGAAAGCTGTTACGCCCATGTTACGTGAGGATATGCCCGAAAATACACGTATTTTCGTGATTTCAGGCCGCTATGAGTACAAAAACAAGGGCATAGACGCACTCATCGAATCACTTTCACGTCTCGCAAGCACCTTAAATAAGTCCGACGTGCGCGTACTTGTGCTCTTCCTCGTCATGGGCGGTCATGCAGGTGTGGACGCAGACATTGCCAGCGGGCAAGACGAATTTACAGATGACGGCTTGCCGCACATCACCCCATTCAATGTCTGGAACAGCAGTAACGACCCCATCCTTGATGCCTGCCATCGTTTTGGCCTCATCAATAAAGTGGGAGATAACATTCGCAGTATCTTTGTACCTGCTATGCTTGACGGCAATGACGGCTTCTTCAATATGCCTTATTACGATATTCTTGCCGCATGCGATCTTGGCGTCTTCCCCTCGTGGTACGAGCCTTGGGGCTATACACCGCAAGAGAGTGTCGCCTTTGCTGTGCCAACGGTCACAACAGACCTTGCAGGCTTTGGCATTTGGGCAAAGGGCACCATGGCATGGGATAATTCCCATGGCGGCGTGACCCTTGTGCCGCGCCATCACAGCGCCTATGCGGACGTTATTACGAGCTTGCACGATGCCTTGCATGAATACGCTTCGTGCACTGCGGACGAACTTGCAGAACGCCGTAAAGCTGCAAAAAATCTCGCTAATGCCTCGTCGTGGGAATTTTTCTTTGAAAACTATCTCACGGCCTACGAAACGGCTTTGGAATTGGCGGCAAAGCGTGACACGCATCGCGAAGACTTGGAAACGCAAGAGCGCCTCATCCAAATTTTGGCGCCCACATCGTCTACAATTCCTTACTTGCGCACTGTGACAACCATTTCGGAAATCCCCTTGCCTATACAGCGTTTGCACGAATTGGCGCGCAACTTATGGTGGAGCACCAATATTATGGCGCGTCACCTCTTTGCTACCATCAATCCTGCCTTGTGGGAAAGCACTGGACACAATCCTTTGCGCTTGCTGGAAGAAGTCAACCCCGAGCGCCTGCAAGAACTGAGTAAGCACGAAGAGTTCATGGCTGCCTACGAGGAAGTGATGACGGAGCTTGACGAATACATGTCCTTCAAGCCAAAGGCTGTCAATACAGCTCTGCGTCCTGACCGTCCAGTGGCCTACTTCTCTACAGAATACGGCTTGCATGAATCCCTTCCGATTTATTCCGGCGGCCTTGGTGTGCTTTCGGGCGATCACCTCAAATCCGCCAGTGACTTGCAGCTCCCCTTAGTGGCTGTGGGGCTTTTGTATAAAAATGGCTATTTCCGTCAAACCATAGATAAAAATGGCATGCAAGTGCCGCTTTATCCAGTAAATAACTTCTCACAATTGCCGGTAGAATGCATCATAGACAAAGCCTCGGGACGCCCTGTGACCGTGGATGTGGAAATGCCCGGCAGAACACTTTATGCGCAAATTTGGCGTGTTCGTGTAGGCCGTATTTTCCTTTATCTTATGGATACAGATATTCCTGCAAACAGAGACGATGACCGCAAAATTACGGCGCGCCTCTATGAAGCAGACCGTAACTATCGCTTGCAACAAGAAATACTCTTGGGTATGGGCGGCGTGCGTATGCTGCGTAAGCTTGGTATTACGCCTTGCGTCTACCATATGAATGAAGGACACTCGGCATTCATGGTGCTTGAGCGTATCCGCGCCTACATGCATGAACAGCATTTGACCTTCCATGAGGCTCTTGAAAGGGTGCGCAGTAATACTGTCTTCACCACACATACACCCGTAGATGCAGGCAATGAGCGCTTCAGCGTTGACCTTATGGAACGCTATTTCAAAGGATATGCTCAAAATATTGGCCTTTCATGGCAAGACTTCATGCGTCTTGGACGCATAGACGGCCCGAACAGCGGCGGTCATTTTGAAATGACTGTGCTCGCACTTAAGGTCGCCAGCCGCGCCAATGGCGTAAGTCGCCTGCATGGCATTGTGTCACAGCATATGTGGCGAGATTTATGGAAGGGCGTGCCCATCCCTGAAATCCCCATCGGTCATGTGACCAACGGCATCCATACCCCATCCTATGTGGGCGCCGCCGTGAAAAGCATGCTCGATCAATATCTTGGTAAAGAATGGATCCATGCAACGCCGGAAGATTCTTTGTGGGATAAAATCACGGATATTCCAAATGAGGAATATTGGGGCGCACGTCTGCAACAAAAGGAACCGCTCTTACAGGCACTTCGGGATTCCATCGCGCCCTTCATGCGTAAGTATGGCATTCCTGACAGCATGCGCACGCGCTTGAAGGAATGCATCACGCCGGACACGCTTATCATCGGCTTTGCTCGTCGCTTTGCTCCTTATAAACGCGCCACACTGCTCTTTGCAGATCCGGAAAGACTGGAGCGCTTGCTCCATCAAACGCAGCGTCCCATCATCTTTGTCTTTGCAGGCAAGGCGCACCCCGCGGATCAAGCCGGAAGCGAATTGATTCAGCAAGTTATCAATTATGCAAGAGAAGAACGCTTCCTCGGTCGTATATTCCTTCTGGAAGATTACAGCCTTGCGGTGTCGCGTCTTATGGCTCAAGGCTGCGATGTGTGGTTGAACACGCCGCGCAGACCACATGAAGCCTCAGGCACAAGCGGTCAAAAAGTCCCTGTCAACGGCGGCATCAACTTAAGCGTCTCTGACGGCTGGTGGTGCGAAGGTTATAACCGCGTCAACGGCTGGACGATTGGCCCCGTCGTAGAGACGACCATGCCCTCTCATGACCAAAATGATTACGCCGATGCAGAATCACTCTACGGGCTTTTGGAAAAATCTGTCGTTCCTCTCTTCTTTGAAATGGGTGACGACAATATCCCTCACCGCTGGGTGAAGGTGTCCAAAAACTCCATGCGCACACTGACCTCCATGTACAGCTCCGACCGTATGCTGCATGACTATATCTACAAATACTATGGTCCTTCTGCCTTGCGCAATGTAGCCACATACAGCAACAACAGAGCGCTAGCAAAACACTTGGCTCAGTGGAAGCAAAACTTGCCTGTACGTTTTGGCTCATTATCCATCAAGGAAATAGCCATTACAGGCGTTGAGAATGAAATCATTTCTTGCGGACATCCTATCACCATAAGGCTCACCCTTAATCCAGGCCAAATGCAAGCAGAGGAACTGTTGCCGCAATTCGTCTTTGGTGCCATTAATGCCAACGGTGATTATATCGCACCACCAACCATTGTGGAACTTAAGCAAAATAAAGAAGAAGCAGACCTCGTTTTTGAAGGCAATTATACTGCCGACAATAACGGACGCTTTGCCTATGGCATTCGTATCATGCCCATCACAGAAGGGCTTGAGACACCGATTGAGAGCGGACTTGTGTTGTGGGGGTAGTATTGCCTTAGAATATTGATTGTGGAGAAAACTCTTTTTCTTGGGGGAAAACTTTTTTTGGGAAAAAAAAGTTTTCCCCC
>CAYJHT010000125.1:0-6582 GCA_964369615.1 uncultured Desulfovibrionaceae bacterium | reverse complement strand
AAATCCTCCTTTATAAGGTGAGTATGACATAAGGAAGCTGTATGAGAAGATGGGGTAATTGGACGCTTACACCTTGCGTATTTGGCAGGCGGTCACCACAACGGAGTTATTCTATGAACTGCAAAGAGTGATTACATCTATATTTAAGTAACTACTCTCAAAAAAACTTAAAAAAATAAAAACAAAAAAGCTTTCCCCCAAACCCCTTTCAAAAAAAATCGGAATTGTTATGTTATTGTTGAGCATTCTCATTTTTTTCGATTTGTTCTTGCTTGTATTGGGCATATCTTACGGCATCGCGCGTGCGTTGTTCTGCCTCTACAACGAGATGGACGTCGGTGTAATAAAGTGCACTTGGTGTTATGCCATATTCTTCGGCAATATCGCCGAAGCGGGCGACGAGGGGGAAGTTGTTTACTATGACGGGAGTCACATGCCAGATGAAGAACCATATAGCGAGACTTATGGAAATAAGTTGTATATATCCACGTAGTTTATTCATAAATGCATCCGATATGTGAGAGGTGAGGCGCTGTGTTATGCGCACGTATACTTATAGAGGTGTAAGATTTTTAAAACTTTGTGGGGGGACTTTTCTTTTTTGGAAAAGTTCCCCCCCCACGAATTTTAAGGCATTAGATGCTTGCGGTGATATGTGGGAATACCACGTAGAACATAATGTATGCCATTGTCAGCGTAAGAGCTAGGTTAAAGCTTTGGCCGCAAACATAGAGGATGAGAGGCTTGCCGCCTTTGAAGTAGTGGGCAAGCTCGCGGAAGTTTGTGGCAAGGCCGATTGCAGCGAAGGAGAGGCTAAAGCACCATCCGCGTAAGGGGGATGTGAGGCTTTTAATTGCGCCTGCAGAGATAAGTCCTTCGCTCATTTCTGTGCCAAGTTGTCCTGAGAAGTAGGAGAAGACAATGGAGGCAAAGAGGAAGCCGAGAACGAATTTCGGGAAGCGGTGCCAGATTTCCATGACGCCGACTTGTGCGCCTTCTGTGCGTTCAACACGTGTGACCCAGTAGACGGCGACGCCGAATGCTGTGACACCTATGAGGACGTTTTGAATCATTTTAATAACAGCGGCAACATACATGGCCTTAGGCCCTAAGAGAAGACCAGCGGCTGCAACAGCGCCTGTAGAGTCGATGGTACCACCTATCCATGCGCCACCGAGCACTGGCGGTAAGCCGAGTTTGTCAATGACAACAGGCATGACGACCATCATAATAGCGGTGAAGAGGAGTGAGATACCCACAGCGAGGGTGAGTTCTTCTTTTTTTGCGCGACATGCGGCGGCAGTTGCGATAGCAGCGGAGGTGCCGCACACGGACATGTCGGCAGAGATGGTGATGTTGAGCGTCTTTGAAGGGATTTTAAGTACTTTTTGTCCGAAAATATAAGTGGTTATAAGTACGATAGGTGTTACGACCCATGCAACGAAGATGCCGGGGATACCAATGGCAATAATTTTATCCATAAGTATTTCGGCGCCAAGGAGTACGAGTCCTGTTTTAATAAAGTATTCCACTTGCAGTGCAGGCTTCATCCATTTT
Organism: uncultured Desulfovibrionaceae bacterium; assembly: GCA_964369615.1. Taxonomy (GTDB): domain Bacteria; phylum Desulfobacterota; class Desulfovibrionia; order Desulfovibrionales; family Desulfovibrionaceae; genus CAYJAD01. Next base: position 5,025 of record CAYJHT010000125.1, on the reverse strand, counting down.
GGCGTTCCGATGGTATTGGCAACGAGCATACCAAGGATAATCGCCCATGCTTCTGAGCCTATACCATAGTATCTCATCCATGATTGTTTACCCATGGTGAGCGCAAAGATGGTGAATGCAAAAAGTCCGATAAAGCCTATAGCAAAGCGGGGTACGCTTTGTCCCATAAAGAAGATGCCGATACTGAAGATGACTGTAAGAAAGACCATTGCGATTGGCAATGTGGTGAGAATGTTAAAGGCTTTCGGTTTTCCTTTTTTTTCTGTATCCGAGGCTGTTTTTTTCGCAACGCGCCATGCGTCTACAGCTTTGTCTGCGGCTACGTTGAGCTGTGCATCTTTATAGAGTGCGGCAGCGGCAGCTTGTTCTGCTTCCAGCGCTTTTGTTTTTGCAGCGGCTGCGATGCTTTTTGCTTTTTCGATAGCTGGTTTTGCCTTTTCATAATGCGCACTTGCGGCAGCGTCGGTCAGCACGAAGGCTTGCAAGGGATTATTACTCCATCCGCCGGGGCCTTGGAGCATGCCTTTGATAGCGGCGCCAAAGTCAGTGGGTCGAAACTTTACTTTTTTCGACGCTTCGGCTTCGTAGTATGCGACCGTTTTAAAAGGTGCTTTATTAGCTTCCGCGAGCATTATGGCATCAGCGGCTTTGATTTTTGCACGAGCAGTTTCTTTATCGGCGTCGGTGAAGCTGAAAACATAAAGACTGAGTGCGAGTAAACAAAAGGCCAATCCGAGCCAAATAGCCCAGTAGTCTTCCTTGGTCCATAGGTCTGACCAAGAGGATTGCGCTCGGTCGATGACAACGCCGGAGTCTTGCTGTGACATAGAGTACCTCCACGTAAAAAACAGAAGTTTGTGAAAAGAGTGGCGCGCTTTTTCGCGCCGTTCAATCATGACAATGCTTTAAAGAATTACCTACGCACTTTGCTCATATCATCCTTATATAAATGGGCATGAGTACTCCTTAAGGATGGCATTTCTTTTACGCACTGCCTTTAACAGCACAATGTGTGGCGACAGTAGCATAGCCCTTAGCCATTGGCAAGTGATAAAAAGCACAATTAAGTATATCTTCCACGTCATTCCAATTGTGTGAATGATTCCTATTATGCTGTGTGTTTGCTATTATCTTTTGGGCGATTTTGCGAAATTTATCTTTTTCCCCCTCGCGTCGTCAGATTCTTTTTGCCTTATGCGCATGTATTCATATACACTTACGCAGGCAAAAAAATCTTCCTCGCGAGGATAAAAAATCTAAAAATTTGCACAAAATCGCCCAAAAAAGAGCACTTCGTACTTTTTGCAGTGTGCTTGCGCATCCTGCAAAAAGCCCGTCCTTCGGACAAGAAATAAGAATGTTGTGCTGCAAAGGTAGTAAAAGGACAACGATGAGGAAAAGGCGGGGTCATATCTGAACAATAATCATTCACACAATCGGAATGAGCTGGTGTATATTCCGCATCATTCTTGTTTGGTCTTCTGAAAGGCTTGTGTGTGTGGCTTTTTTTGAGATAAAAAAGCCCCCCCCACCACACTCTTTCAAGAAAACAGCTGTCTAGTTAGGTTCTTGTCGATTTTTAATGGTGAGGCTTGCTTTTTTGTTTCCTTGGAAAAAGGAGTGGTTTTTCTAGACGCTGTCCTCAAATGCGCCTTTTCGGTTATCTCTGCGTCAGATTTCATTTGTTTTTCGGTTATGTATGTCTATATACACGCCCGAAAAACAAATTCATCTTCCTTGATATAACACGAAAATTCGCTATTTGACGGCAGCGTCTAGAGCTTGACAAAATTCTATGTTTCTGTCATGTCTCTCTATTGGCGTAAAGGAAATATATGTGGAGCTTTGCAGCTTTTTTTACTGCCCCCCCCCACACCTATAACACGAGCGCCTTGTATACACGAAAAGTACACATTCAAATACAAAATGCTTGCAAGAAAAATCTTCGGCAGCTGCTTTTACATGCTCAATAATTGATTTTTTTTAAAGGGGGTAGAACCTGTGTCCTTTAGGATGAAACTTTTTCCCCAAAAACCCCCACAAGCCTTCAGATTGAAGGCAAAAAAGCCTTGAGAAGGAGTTGAAAACATGCTTCATCCCGTTATTCTTTGTGGGGGAAGCGGCACGCGATTGTGGCCGCTCTCACGCACGCTCTATCCAAAACAGTTTATGGAGTATGATACAAATGTCCCGTCGCTTTTTGCACAAACCCTCACTCGAGTGCAACACCTACAAAGACAATATGAGCGCTCCGTCGGCGCGCCAAGCATCGTATGTCATGAAGAACATCGCTTTTTTGTAGCATCTATCGCAGCAAGCATGTGCATGCCAGGACACCGTAAACCACATGTCATCCTAGAACCGCAATCACGAAACACTGCGCCAGCTATAGCCTTGGCCGCCTTGGCAACCCTTGAAGGCGACAAGGACGCACGCCTGCTCGTCCTGCCTGCCGATCATAATTTGCAACCAGGACACATTCTTATTGAAGCTGTCGAAGAAACAAAAAAAGCTGTGGAAGATGGCTATCTTGTCACCTTTGGCATCACACCAAGCGCGCCAAAAACAAGTTACGGCTATATCAAATGCGGCGAAATGCTCAAGGCACAAGGAAAAAGCCGAAGCGATATCTACCATGTAGAGAGCTTTATAGAAAAACCACAGCAAGATGTCGCAAGCGCGCTCATTGCAGCGGGGCAATGTCTGTGGAACAGCGGCATATTCATTTTTCGCGCAGATGTCTACTTGGCTGAATTAGAAAAATATATGCCGGATATGCTCGATGTATGCAGACATGCGTGGACACAACGCATACAAGATATTGACTTTATACGACCGGATGCCGCCGCCTTTGCTGCATGCCCAAGCCAATCCATTGACTATGCCGTCATGGAACGCACCACAAAGGCCGCTGTCCTCCCCCTCACCGCACAATGGGCTGATATGGGCGCGTGGGACGCTTTTTATGAAGTAGACGCAAGGCACACAGATGCCAAAGGCAATGTCGTCAAAGGCGATGTCATCGCACATAAAACACGTAATTCCTATATTCATGCTGATAGTCGACTCATTGCAACGCTTGGCGTGGAAGATGTCGTTGTCGTTGAAACTGCAGACGCCGTTCTTGTCACCACAAAAAATGCCTGCCAAGATGTCAAAACCCTTGTGAGTGCCATGCAAGCACAAGGACGCAAAGAAGCCATTTGGCATCACAGAGTCTTTCGCGCATGGGGATACTATGAAACGTTGGCACTTGCAGAACGCTTTCAAGTAAAGCGTATTGTTGTCAATCCCGGAGCATCGCTCTCATTGCAAATGCATTATCACCGCGCAGAGCATTGGGTCGTCGTCAGTGGAACAGCAGAAATTACCACCGACGACTCCACATTTTTCCTGACAGAAAATCAATCAACCTATATAGCACCGACGCAAAAACATCGTTTGAAAAATCCCAGTATCATGCCTTTGACTATTATAGAGATACAATCCGGCGCCTATCTTGGCGAAGATGACATTGTACGCTTTGACGAATAGGAGACAGTGCGTGAAAAAAACAGCTCCTATATTTGTTGCAGGCCACAGGGGTCTTGTGGGGTCGGCTGTGTGTCGTGCGCTTGACGCGCAAGGCTATGAGCGTCTCATTGTGCGCACGCGCCAAGAACTTGATTTATGCAATCAAGCAGCTGTTCGTGATTTTTTTGAGTCTCTGCGTCCTCAATATGTTTTTCTCTGTGCGGCAAGAGTGGGTGGCATCCACGCAAACGCCACCATGCCGGCGCAGTTTATTTATGAAAACACACTCATACAAAACAATATTATCCACAGCGCGTGGCAATGCGGCGTGGAAAAACTTCTTTTTCTTGGATCTTCCTGTATTTATCCCAAAAACTGCCCGCAGCCCATACAAGAAAACGCGCTCCTTACAGGCGCGCTTGAACCGACAAACAAAGCCTACGCGCTGGCAAAGATTGCAGGCATTGAAATGTGCGCGGCCTATCGTTATCAATATGGTTTTGACGCCATAAGTGTGATGCCCTGCAATCTTTATGGCCCCGGTGACAATTATCATCCTGAGCATTCACACGTCATTCCCGCTCTTTTGCGCAAATTCCACGAAGGTATGCATGAGCGTAGGGACAGTGTCACTATTTGGGGCAGTGGAACGCCGCGCCGCGAATTTTTGCATGTCGATGATTTGGCCTCTGCCTGTATTCACCTCATGGGACATTACAGCCAGCCTGAGCCAATCAATGTAGGGACAGGTGTTGACATAAGCATCATGGAACTTGCAACGATGATAGCAAAAACCGTCGGTTTTTATGGACGCATTGACACTGACCTTACAAAACCTGACGGAACCATGAAGAAAAGGCTCGACGTCTCACAGATACACGCTCTTGGCTGGCAGGCTGAGAAGGAGCTTGTTGAGGGTTTGCGTGAGAGTTACAAGGACGCATTAACACGCGCTGTTATTTAGCTTCCGTTTCTGAATAAAGATATTTGTGTTTTTTTTGAAAAAGGTGTGGGCGGGGCGCACTTAGTTGTCGTCATCATCATCATCATCGTCGTCATCATCATCGTCATCATCATCGTCATCATTATTATTATAAGTGTTGTCAGCGTCAGACAAGTCAGCGTACAAGACAAAGTCCAATTCACTCGCCTGTGGGATGCTACAGGTCACAAAAAAAGACAAGAAAAAAATTGTAAGACTCACAAAAACTTTTACAATATTATACCACATAATTGCTCTTTCTCCTTCACCGCATTACGAGAATATAACAGATTCTTAGCGTCAAGCGCCATACACTGTCACGCACAATACCTTAAAAACATACAAAAGACAAGAGCATGGCATTCTACTGCCTTGTAAAATCTAAAAACACACTTAAATGCAAGGTGACTTTTTACTGCATTCATAAATGAACACTTTTTCAAGTCTTCCATTAAAAAGCGCCAAATACCTAGTACCCTGTAAAGGCTAAAAGATTTTTTTGAAAGATACTTGGGGGGAAACTTTTTTTT
>CAYJHT010000124.1:0-6601 GCA_964369615.1 uncultured Desulfovibrionaceae bacterium | reverse complement strand
GGGAAAACTTTTTTTTCCTAAAAAAAGTTTTCCCCCAAGAAAAAAACTTAAAAAATAAAAAAGTTTCCCCCCCACAAGCCTTTCCAAAAAAATTTGCTTACTACACTTTCTTTTCCATCTTTGCCCATGAGTCTTTGAGGCTTACAATACGATTAAAAACGGGGGTATTCTCTGTTCCGTCAGGATCTGCGCAGAAGTAGCCGAGTCGTTCAAACTGCACGCGCTCTCCTGCTTTTGTGGTGCGTAGTGAAGGTTCGCACATGGCGGTGATTATTTTGAGAGAATCGGGATTGATGTTATCGAGGAAGGTTTTTCCTTCTTCTGTCAGATGTGGTTGCTCTGTATTGAAGAGGTGTTCATAGAGGCGCACTTCAAGTGGCGCTGCGTGTTCTTTTGATACCCAGTGGAGTGTGCCTCGAACCTTGCGTCCGTCTTCAGTATGCCCACCGCGACTTTCAGGGTCGTAGGTGCAGCGCAGTTCTGTGACATTGCCATCGCTGTCACATATGGCTTCATGACATTTAATATAGTAGGCGTAGCGTAAGCGCACTTCTGAGCCGACATAGAGACGGTGGAATTTTTTCGGCGGATTCATGCGGAAATCGTCGCGTTCTACATATATTTCCCGCGTGAATGGGACAGTGCGTGAGCCATAGGCTTCGTCTTCCGGATGATAGGGCATGTCGAAGTCTTCTGTCTGTCCTTCTGGATAGTTTTCGATGACGACTTTGAGTGGGTCAAGTACGGCCATAACGCGCGGAGTGTGTGCGTTGAGGTATTCACGAATGCAAAATTCTAAGAGGCCATAGTCCACCATGGAATCGGCCTTAGAGACGCCTATGCGTGCACAAAATTCGCGTAAAGCTTCTGGCGGGACGCCGCGACGACGAAGGCCTGAGAGGGTGGGCATACGCGGATCATCCCAGCCACGCACATGACCTTCTTGCACGAGTTGGATGAGTTTACGCTTGGACAATATGGTAAAAGTCACTTGCATTCTGGCAAATTCGATTTGTTGCGGCTGATAAATGCCAAGGTTTTCCAAAGTCCAGTCATAGAGAGCACGATTATTTTCAAATTCGAGAGAGCAGAGTGAATGGGTGATATTTTCTAGGGAATCTGAAATGCAGTGTGTGTAATCGTACATGGGATAGATGCACCACGTATCGCCTGTGCGGTGGTGGTGGGCATGACGAATGCGATACAATGTAGGATCACGCAAGACGATATTCGGCGAGGCCATATCAATTTTTGCTCTAAGTACATGTGCACCGTCGGCAAATTCTCCGGCCTTCATGCGACGGAAGAGGTCAAGATTTTCTTCGACGCTCCGTTCGCGATAGGGGCTATTTTTTCCGGCTTCTGTGAAGGTGCCGCGCATATCTCGTATTTCTTCTGCGCTGCTTGAGTCTACATAGGCTTTGCCGGCGAGGATGAGCTGTTCTGCAAAGGCGTAGAGTTTTTCAAAATAGTCGGAAGCATAAAAGCCGCCGTTCTCTACAATGCCTCCAAGCCACTCCACATCTGTACGGATGGAATCGACGTATTCGGTTTCTTCCTTCGTGGGATTTGTGTCGTCAAAGCGTAGGTTGCAAATGCCTTGAAATTCTTCTGCTACGCCGAAGTTTAGGCAAATAGACTTTGCGTGTCCGAGGTGCAAGTAGCCATTAGGTTCGGGTGGGAAGCGTGTATGGACGCGTTTGTCAAAGCGTCCTGATTCATTATCGGCGACGATGCGTTGGCGTATGAAGTCCAAGGGTTTTTCTGTGCCGTCTGCGCTACCAAATATATTTTTTTTCATTTGCCTCTTCCTATCTTGTAAAATGTCATAAAAATAATGAAGCGAGAATTTTAGAGATTTTTAGAGTGAGAGTCAATCACGAATTTTCATGTTGACCATGCCGGCCTCCAAAAAAATCCGCCCATGCAAAAACATGGGCGGAATATATATTTATATAAGTATATGGTAATTAGCCAAGGCTGTCCGTTTGCATACGCACAAGGATGGTGATTTCATCATCGCCGCTGCCTTTGTTAAACTCGGTGAAGTCACCGGCAGAGGCGCCTTGCGTCCAGCCGCTTTCGGCGCTGGTATCGACAGAAACGGAGCCATCTTCTGACTTTGTGACGCCATCGAGATTATCAAAGACATCATCGGTGCTGTTGGCGTCGACATCGCCGAAGACCATCATTTCCACATTTGTAATAGTATCGCCTTCGCCGCTTGTGAGCTTTGCGATGGTGGCGTCCTTGCTATCGGCGCTGCTTAAGAGGACGTCCATGCCTTCGCCGCCGTCTACGAGCACATCGCCCATATCAAACTTGATAAGGTCGTCGCCGGCGCCGGCAAGGATGGTGTCCGCACCTTCGCCGCCGTCGATGTAGTCGTTACCGCTGCCACCGAAGATCAGGTCATCTCCACCGCCGCCGAAGAGGGCATCGTCGCCGCCAAGACCCAGCAGGAGGTCGTCGCCGCTGCCACCGAAGAGGGCGTCGTCGCCATCTGTAGTGGATTCAAGACCGTTTACGACATCTTCCATAGCACTTGCATCGGCGTCTACGGCATCTTGCACAGCATCGACGAGGTTTTGGATATTTTCCATACTTTCTTCGGCGCTGGCAGTGCCTAAGCTGTCAAAGCTATAGTCTGCCGCATTCTCTGAAAGACCCGCTTCTTCTGCGAGTGTTTGGAGATGATTTGCGGAAAGGTCGCCGTCGCCCATGAGGACATCGTCGCCGCCTTGACCGTAGACAGTGTCGTCACCTTCGCCGCCAAGGAGAGCATCTGCCTTATCTGCTGCGTCATTGGCTGTAACATTTGCAAGCCATTCGGGATCATTGCTGACGCGGTCTGCTACCATGGCGTCGATTTCTTCGTCTGTGTATTCGGTTCCGTCGGCCTTTGTGGCGCCGTCAAGACCGAGGGCTTCTGCGAGTGCGTCGCGGTCATATTGACTTACAAGAACGTCAGTGCCTTCACCTGCGTCTACGATATTGCCAGCGAATGCGTCAAAGTCAACGCTGCCCTTGTTAAAGGAGAAAACGCTGCTGATATCGCTGTCGGAGACCTTCACGCCTGTGCCAGTGGTATCGTAGGTATCGAGCACTGTTTGGTCAACGCCGGGCCCCATACCTACGGCGCGGATTTCGCCAGCGTTTGTGCCATTGGCATCGATGCCCATTTCTTTCTGCAATTCTTCAAAGGCCGTCTTATTACCGGCGTCAATGCCTGCTTGATCTCTGCGCGTGCCAGATTCAGTGGGCTTACCGTCCGTGATAAGAAAGGCATTGTTTGTGGCACCTTCTGGCGCATTGGCAAAGAACTCTTGCGCCACTCTCATGGCTTCTGCATAGTCTGTCCAGTGATGATAATCGTCGGAGGATTCATAAGTATAATCGGCGAAGTTGAAGTCCACATCATTCAAATCATCAATAACCGCCTTAATGGCGTCTTCGGGCGTGTCAAAGGTTTTAGTTGTCTTTTCATAGCCATGCGCTACGGTGTCCGTGAGTGTCACCTCATAGAGACCGTCGGCATTGGGTGTAAGGTCGATATCAAAGGCTTCTGAATTGCCCCAGAAGGAGACCACGCGCACGCTCACATCGCCACCGAGATCGCTTTGTTGGTGTGTCAAAAGCGTATCTGTCAAGAAGCTTTCTAGGGCGTCGCAGGCGTCCGTCAAACGGGTACGATAGCCTTCGTCACTTGGATCAAGCTTACTGCTTTCCTCATAGATACTGTTGCCTAGCCATTGGGAGTCGTACATACTGCCGGACGTGTCAAGCATAACGCAGACATTGTAATCTTCGCCCGGATTCATTTGCATGGAGGCGCCTTCTGCGCTTATAAGCTCGCCTGTATTTTCTGTGGCAGTGTGTGTGCCTGTCACAGTCACAGTGCTTGCGTCGCCGTCACTGTCTGTGATGGTGATATCCATATCGCGGGACGTATTTTCAGCGACGCCTTCCATGGTGGCTGTCCAGTTTTCGCCGTCGGTGGTGGACAGGATATTGCCATCACCAAAGTCAAAGTGCGTCGTGGTGTCTTCGCCGGTGCCTGTTTCCGTCATGTTGACGGTGGATCCGTCGGCGGCTTGCCATTGTCCGTCCTTAAATTCGATGCTTTGATCATTGACGGTGATAGTTTTGCCGTCGCCGTCATCTGCACCGAAGTCAAGGTTTACACTGCCGGAGACGCTATCGCTGTTGCCGCTCAGTTGGTAATCGTCGCCGGGTGTGGGCACATCGTCCACCACGTTCACATCCACTTCGACGTCGTAAGTATTGCCCTTGTCGTCTTGGAGTGTGACAGTGACCTTGTCGGCATTCTCTTCGACATTCTTGCCGTCGCCGTCGTCGTGTGCCTGTTCGGTGCCGAGTGTGTAGGAGAAGCTGAGGCCGTCATCGGCGATATCAGTATTTCCTTCTGTTGCGCCTACAACGGTGACAATGGTGAAGCCTTCGGGCGCTTTGAATGTCGCCACATCAGAATTGTCAGTAGCGTCATCAAGTCCTGCTTCGTTCACGGTGATTTCTGCACCGTTTTCGTTCAAGTCGTCTATGGCCTCAGGTGTTTCGTCGCCCTTCACGGTCACGGTCATGCTTGTGCTGTCGCCGTCGCGGTCGGTGGCGCCGAAGGTCACATTGATTTCATCGCCAAAGTGTTCGTGCTGGTGTACAGTCCATTCGCCTGTATCGGCATTGAGGTGCAATGTGAAGTAGGCGTCTACATTGCCGTCACCGTCCACGGCTTCAGCCACGAACATATTTTCGCCAAGTTCGTTGAGTGTCAGCTTTGTTCCGTCTTCAAGGGTGATTTCGCTGCCGTCCTTGACTTCTACGGGCGCGGCATTGCCGACGCTTATGCCTTCAAAGTAGACCGTGCCTTCGATGCCGTCGGCGCCATGCGTTTCGAGTGTTCCCGAACCCATTGCAATGACGCTGTCGGCATAGCCTGAGAAGTCCACACCATTGAGAACAAAGTCGGAGCCATCGGCTGTGGGGATGATGCGCACTTCATCGAAGGGCACTGTCACCGTGGAGGCGCTGAAGTTTTCATTGCCGCCCACTTGACCGACAATTTCTTCTTGGACGTGAACAAGTTCGCCGTCTTTGTAAAATTCGAGGCGAACAAGCTCGTCGCTGCTGTCTGCGCTGTTGGAACCTTCTTTGAAGAGGCAGCCGAGGGACAGATCCACGCCATAGGCTGTTTCGCCTTCGGGCAAGGTGATAATAAGCGCTTCTGTTGTGACGCCGCCGTCTGTGAAGTTGCCTTCAATATTGCCAACTTCATAGTCAGCATTTCCGCCTTGCCCCTTGATGCCGATACCGTCGGCATAGTCTGTGCCATCCTTGGGCGTAGAATTATCCACACGCCAACCGAGTTCGATACCTTTCGCATCCGTATCGACTATGCTCTGTCCGCTCTCAGTGTCATAGGAGACGAGAGCGCCTGTGATGGTGAAGCCACCGGAGCTTTCAGGGAGCGTGATGGTGGACTTATCCGCTGCTTGATTGTCATAGAACTTCACATCCCATTCACCGCCCTTGTAGGCAAAATCGGGATTCACGTTCTCATTGGGCATGAGGGCGTTTTGTAGTGTATTGCTGTCGGCTTGCCCGTTAAAGATGCCGAAGTCATCCACCTCTCCGCTCATATCAAGCTGTATTTCATCGCCGCTGGAATTTGTCATATCAATGACATCATCCACAATATTGGCTTCGATGGTACCTTCAAGCGTATCGCCATTATCATCTGTTATAACGATATCAAAGCTGTCCTTGTCCGTGTCAGAATCGGCTTGACCGCCTGTGAGAAGTTGCTCAATACCGTCTTGATCATGATCAAGAGACGTTTCCGTCTGCGTATATGTGTATTCAAGAGTATAGCCATTTTCAGCGTCGCCACTCAGGGTGATATTGCTGATATTGCCGTGGTCGCCTTCAATGACTTGGCCTTCTTTAACGGTGCCGTCGCCATTAAATTCAATCTTCGTACCGCCGATGGTAAGACCTGCAACGCCGTCGGGGGATGTAAACTCAAGGCTCCCTGTGGCGACGCTATAGTCACCGTCGGCATCGCCGTCGAGAAGGGCATTGTTTGTATCTACGTCTACGGGACCGTCCACATAGTCCTTACCCGACCATGCGGTGTCTGTGCCACTTTCTACGACGCCTGCGTCATAGGTTGTGACGCTGGACGTGTCGCCCTGCGCGCCGAAGGCTGGTATCCCATTGGTGATAGTTATATCCGTGGTGGCGGAGGCTGTATCGCCGTCCTTATCTGTGAGGACGATTTCGATATCTTGAACACCATCCGCTCTGTGCTGGGCTGTGAAGGTGAAGTCGCCTGTATTGGGGTTCAGCGTCAAGATACCGCTGTCAAGGTTAAACATAAGGCCGCTTGTGCTGGGCATGCCTTCTTGACCATTAATGGTGATACTTGCGCCGTCTTCAAGGGCACCGTCCGCGCCAAAGTCCATATCAAACTTTCCGGATACTGTTTCACCGGAGCCAATATCGCTCGGCTCTGTTTCCACACTCACCGTGGGAATGGCGTCAACGACGTTGACGTCCATATCGACGTCATAGGTGTTGCCGT